>NZ_JBYNSB010000033.1:0-140037 GCF_057785455.1 Mesobacillus sp. | reverse complement strand
TATCCTTCATAATGACTAGCTCCTTCCGTAATGTAGCTCTGATTTGGGTATGTTTTCTTTCCAGTAAACATTCTAACCAGATTAACCTACGAATTTACGAGTAAGGAGCTAGTTTCGTTCATAATAACTCGTCGCTGCGCTTCTGCGGGGTCTCACCTGTCCCGCTTCATCCCGAAGGAGTCTGCGCACCTTCCACTACAATCAACAGGGTTTAAAAATCATCATTTAGCTTTAACAGCGCCTTGATAAAAATAAAAAAACTCCATTCGCCATAAAAGGACGAATGGAGTTGTTCGCGGTACCACCTTTTTTCCCAGCACTGGGTATAAGAATCCCGATCTGCTGGCTCATGTGGGGATAACGGTTCTTCACCGTCTCCTGTTAATAGGAAAAATCCGTTAGCAGGAGATGCTCAAGGGCGACCTTCCATTGTTCAGCCTAGAAAACCTCGCAGCTACTGGTTCTCCTCTCTTCAAGCTGAGTGATAATGTACTCTTCCCTGTCGACGCAATTACAATATTGAGCTTTTTGTATATTAGTTATACTACCCAAAAAAGGGGAATGACGTCAATAATCATTTCCTAATTTTTATTATTTTATACTTATATCCTCTTGCTGTGCCGATAATCCGCACAAATTAGGCTCTTCGCTCATATAATACAGAGACACCTTAATGAGCTGTGAAATTTAAAATGAATCTTTTATTTTGGCAGGCTAAAAGAAGGATTTAGGGGGGATGCAGATGAAGAGGCGAAGGTATAATCCGTATACGCTGCCAAGATGGGCGCGTACAGCACGGGCTGTCTGTGCTCAATTGATCATTCCTTTTTGCATTTTTCAGGGCTTGAGGACGTTATTTTTCCCGACCACATTTGATGTCTTCCTGCTGTCGATCTTCATCGTGGTTGCTTTAGCGATTAAATTTGAAATGATTTAAGGAGCCACAGGGCATATTTTAGCTCTGGGCTCCTTCTTGCTGTGCCTGCTGCTTTTGTCTTTCAATTTCATCAATCTTCGTCACGACATACCCGGTATTGCTCAGCAGCCAATACTGGCGCTGCAGTTTTTGGACAAACTTCCGCTCATCCAGCTCCGTTTTCCGCTGATGGTACGTCTCGGCAACCCGGATAATGCCTGCCGGGAATGCAAGATAGCTAAGGAAGAGCAGCATCTCATCCTCCCTGAACGGAAAATATTTGAGATACGAATACACCCAGTCGACAGAATCATCGGAACGCTTCGGGAGCGATTTTAATGACCTCGCCATAAAAGGAAGCAAATCCTGGATCGGTGAGCCACGCCTCGCATTCTCAAAATTGATGAAATAGCCATAGCCTCTGTCATCGAACAGGAAATGCTCGGTCGAGACCTTTCCATGCAGGAGCACGGTTCTCGTCTTTTTCTGGTCCTTCGTTTTTTCATGCCAGCTTTCCAGCTTCTGTTTGGCAAAGAAGATCGCCTGACGGATTTGGGTGTAATACAGGCAGAAGGTCAGTTCAAATGGTGACATATAAACCCTGTTTTCACAGCTTTCGATGAATCCATTCAGAAATTCCTCTTCTTTTTCCCATTCCTTCAGGGTTTGCTCGTAGTGCTCTTTTTTCAGCTCCGGATTGATTTCCAGCTCCTTGGCTGACAGGGTATGCATCCTTGCAAGTTCCCGGAACATTTGCTGATGCCTTTCCGAGTTATGCCCTTCTTTTACTTCATTGGGCATCCAGGGCATTAAATAATACAGGGCTTTATTATGCAGGATCGCGTACCGGCCATCATTTGCCGGATACACCGGAACGATGCGGTTGTAGCCTTTCTGATAAAGGAACTGGATCTGTCTGATAAACTCAATCCCGTTATGGGGCTGGATTTTCTTCAGTGCGAATGTGCCTGTTCTCGTGTACACCTTCTTGACGCTTCCAAAATCCTCGGCAAAATAAGGCTCAATTGGATATTGCTTCAAAACCTCGGCATCTTCTTTTAAAAAATTGCGATCATCCATAGGATCACTCGCCTACTTTCTGAATCCTGCGGTGCTCATAAATAGAGTTGAGCAGGTGTTATAACACCTGCCCAGAGAAAAGCGGAAGCAACCCTAGCCAGCATCCAAGCCAGCCCTGACAACTAGCTTTTAGGACAAGGCATTGCTTCGTTCTATTCTTATAGCTGATGGACTGCTACTCGTGGAACATATAATACCTGGCCTTCCTTCACTTCATGGTCGGCACCGAGATGATTGACTCTCAGCAGCTGCTGGACAGGGACATCATAGCGCTCTGAAATGGACTGCAGCGAATCGCCCTGCTGTACGATACAGACTTTGATCTTTGCAACCTCAGGCTCTTCTTCCTTCCTCGCTAAAAACTCTGCAATCGAGATGCCCTGCTTCATGTTCGGCTTTTTCTTTTTCATGACAGGAGATGATGAGCTTTCAACTTCTACTGCTTCTTCCACCTCTGCCGGGACATTCTCTGGCGCTGGCTGCTGTTCCATTTCAACTTCCACTTCAACTTCAGGTACTTCTTCTGCCTCTGTTTCTACTTCGACTTCAGTTTCCGCTTCTTCAGCTGGCGTCTCTTTCCTGAACTCGCTATAGGAGTATTCAGGTAATGCCTGCCAATGGCGCTGTTCCTGAAGCTGCGGCTCTTCTGCCGGGACATCCTCTGCACCGGTTTTCCGTGCCTCGGCTCTGAAAGGAGCATAAAGTTCCTCTTCGTTTGCCTCTTCTTCCTCCTGATTCAATGCCTCGTTTTGCTCGACAAACGAAAATGCCGGAATTTCAGGGAATTCGAATTGCTCATCTTCCCCAGCCTGGTCGGCTTCTGCCTGAGGGGCTTCTTCTTCGCGATAGCTGATTTCCAGCTCTTCCGGCTCAAAAGATGCTTCCTCCTGCTCTGCCTCATGCTGCTGCTCGCCATATAAACCAGTAATCGCAAGGTCAGCATTCAGCTTCAAACGGTCTTTTTCCGGAAAAACATAATCAAATGACTCGACACTGATATCAATGTCATACACACTCTCGATCCTGTTCTTTGGAATCGTGATATCGACCGGAAAACGATGCAGGAATTCATAAACTCCTGCTTCCCGTTCCATGACGGAATGCACATACTTAAGAGCAGGGATATGATCATTGTTATCCTCCTGCTGTTCTTGGCATGTATATTCCCCTGTCAGCTCCAGCGATCCGCGAATGGATACATACTGCTCATTTTCCTGAATGGTTATATTCGGATCGAGTGAAATCGAAACAAGTTCAGCGACTTCCTGTCCTCTTTGAAACCAGACTGACTCCTCTAATGAAAATCGCAGGCACGATTGATTTCCCTGAGACAAAGCGACTCCTCCTTTCATTCCTTAAGCGTAAAATCACTATGTCATTAACACTTTATGAATGGATATTTGCTTTTATGATAAAATAGACCATTCTGTGATGAATAAAACTAAAAAGACACTCTTCTAAAATAGAAAAGTGTCTTAGACTTTTGACGAACACATTAGATGCCCCCTTAGGTTAAAAATAAAATTTTGGTTAGGTAGTAAAACAGGGCTGTTGATTTACGTTCCAGGCACTTCGCTTTCCGCGGGGCTGGTGATGAGCCTCCTCGTCGCTTTGCTCCTGCGGGGTCTCATCTTGCCAGCTGCTCCCGCAGGAGTCTACGTACCTTCCACTTCAATCAACAAGAAAGGAATACTGATTTTCACTTCTTACATCACTTATACATTAACCAAACATAGAGAATTTTTATCCCTTAAAGTATCCATTTTGTCCTTCGTAGAACTCATCAAAAAAGACACTCTTCTTAAAAGAAAAGTGTCTCTTAGAATTATTTATTCGCAAGCTTGGAGAATGCTTTCTCGGCTGCCTGGATTGTTTTTTGCAGGTCTTCGTCGGTATGGGCTGTTGACAGGAACAATCCTTCGAATTGTGATGGCGGGAGGAATACTCCTCCGTTTGCCATTTCGCGATAGTAGGACGCGAAGAATTCGAGGTTTGATGTCTTGGCTGCTTCGTAGTTGATGACATTTTCATTTGTGAAGAAAATGCCGATCATGGATCCTGCACGGTTGATTGTGTGAGGGATGCCATATTTTTCAGCAGCGGCTTTCAAGCCTGCTTCAAGGATATCTGCCTTGCGCTCGAATTCCTTGTAAGTTTCAGGTGTCAGCTGGCGAAGGGTTTCGAGTCCGGCTGTCATCGCCAATGGGTTGCCTGACAGAGTTCCAGCCTGGTAGATCGGACCGCTTGGCGCGATTTGCTCCATGATTTCCCGCTTGCCGCCATAAGCTCCAACAGGAAGTCCGCCACCGATAACCTTCCCCAGGCACGTAAGGTCAGGCATGACATTGAAATAGCCTTGCGCACAATTATAGCCAACACGGAAGCCTGTCATGACCTCATCAAAAATCAGGACAGTTCCATACTGAGTCGTGATTTCGCGAAGACCTTCAAGGAAACCAGCAACTGGCGGAACAACTCCCATATTTCCGGCTACGGGCTCAACAATTACACCTGCGATATCGTCTCCGTATTGTTCGAATGCGTAACGTACGCTTTCAAGGTCGTTGTAAGGCACCGTAATCGTGTTTTTCGCTACTCCTTCGGGTACACCTGGGCTGTCTGGCAATCCAAGCGTAGCGACACCGGAACCTGCCTTGATCAGCAGTGAATCACCATGGCCGTGGTAGCAGCCTTCGAATTTAAGGATTTTGTTTCGGCCTGTATATCCTCTTGCAAGGCGAAGGGCACTCATTGTCGCTTCTGTCCCTGAAGATACCATGCGAACCATTTCGATTGATGGTACGCGGTCAAGGACCAGCTGTGCCAGTTCATTTTCTACAAGAGTCGGCGCGCCAAAGCTTGTTCCTAGCTCAGCAACCTTTTTGATTCCTTCTACCACACGGTCATTTGTATGTCCGAGGATAAGCGGTCCCCATGAAAGGACATAATCGATATATTCATTGCCATCTATGTCATAGATTTTTGATCCCTTGCCTCTTTCCATGAAGATCGGGTCCATGTCAACCGATTTGAAAGCGCGGACAGGGCTGTTTACCCCGCCAGGCAATAATTCTTTGGCTTCCTTGAAAGCTTCTATTGATTTATCATACGAGCGCATATGAATCCCTCATTTCTTTTTTTAATGGGGTTATCTTACTGTTCCTTAAGCCAGCGGGCTGCATCCTTGGCATGGTAGGTGATGATCAGGTCGGAGCCTGCGCGCTTCATGCCTGTGAGCATTTCCATCACGATGCTTTTCTCGTCAATCCAGCCGTTTTGTGCAGCAGCTTTGACCATGGAATATTCGCCGCTGACATTATAAATCACGACTGGCAGGTTGAAGTTGTTTTTCACATCCCTGACAATATCAAGGTAAGGCATACCCGGCTTCACAATCAGGAAGTCCGCTCCTTCCATGACATCTGATTCAGCCTCACGCATGGCCTCAATCCGGTTTGCAGGATCCATTTGATAGGATTTGCGGTCCCCGAACTGCGGAGTGCTTTCTGCTGCCTCACGGAACGGTCCGTAAAAAGCGGAGGAATATTTTACAGCGTAGGACATGATCGGCACATCCTCGAAGCCTGCTTCATCAAGCGCGAAACGGATTGCTGCTACAAACCCGTCCATCATGTTAGATGGAGCAATGATATCTGCTCCTGCCTTCGCCTGGCTTACAGCTGTCTTTCCTAACAATTCAAGTGATGGATCGTTCAGGACTTTTCCATCCTCAATGACGCCGCAGTGTCCATGGCTTGTATACTCGCAAAGACATGTGTCTGCAATGACAATCATCTCAGGGAAGTGCTTCTTGATCTCACGTGTTGCTTCCTGGACAATACCATGGTCATGATATGCCTGGCAGCCTACTTCGTCTTTTTCCTCTGGCACGCCAAAAAGAAGGACAGATTTAATTCCAAGGGCTTCTACCTCAGCGATTTCCTCTTTTAGGTTATCCAGTGACAGGTGGTAAACTCCTGGCATAGAGGATACTTCATTTTTTACATTTTCGCCTTCGACAATAAATAATGGATAAATCAGGTCTTCGGTACGAAGGTAGTTTTCACGGACCAGTGCACGCATATTCGCAGATTGGCGCAGACGGCGGTGACGGCTGAATTCTAGGTTTTTCATCTATTTTCCCTCCGGTTTCGGATTAATGATTAAATACTCAATGACACTTTCCAGCATCTGTGCTACCGTATATTTTTCCGGCATGGCGTGCACCGGCAGTCCCCATTCCTCCGCTTTCTGTTTCGAAACAGGCCCTATGCAGGCAATCACACAGTGGTCAAGGCTTGAACGAAGCTGGCTGCTCTCTACTATTTCCATAAAATGATCAATCGTAGAAGGGCTTGTAAATGTAAGTATATCAATAGTTTGACTCCTAAGCATATTTATCAGCTTGTCCCGGCTTTCTTCAGGCAGGTAAGTCTCATAGATGATGACTTCATCTACTATAGCCCCTTTACTTTTCAAAGAAGCAGCGATGTATTCCCTTGCCAGATTCCCTTTTGGTATAAGGACTTTTGAGCCTTCATCGATTTGAAATTTGAACTCTTCAACGAATTCCTCAGCAACATAATGCCCGGGTGTAAAATCCACATGAAGTCCTTTTTCCTCCAGCACCTGTTTCGTTTTTTCGCCTATTACAGCGATTTTTGGAAGGTCTGAAGATTCTATGTTAAAAGAAAAAAAAGTTTCTACTGTGACATTGCTGGTGAAAATAATCCAATCATAAGTATGTAAGTTATTGATATAGTCTAAAATGCCGTTCGATGCCGCAACAGGTTTAAAGGCAATAAGAGGGATTTCCACAGGAATCCCTCCAGCACTTTCAACCAATTCGGAGAAGGACCTTGAATGAGCCTTCCCCCTTGGAATCATGACTGTTTTATTTTGCAGCGGCTGTGAAGCGATCATTCACTATCCAGCTCCTGCTTGACCTTGTCGATCAAGTCTTTAGCTCCCTGGCTGATCAGCTTGTCAGCTGCAATCGTGCCCACCTCTTCAGGATTCTTCCCTTTAACTTGCTCCTTGATGATTGTTTTTCCATCAGGAGATCCCACAAGGGCAGTCAATACAATGTCATCCTGCTCATCGATGAAGGCGTAGCCTGCGATCGGCACCTGGCAGCCGCCTTCCATTTTATTAAGATAAGCCCGTTCAGCTCTTACCGCTGCACTTGTTTCAGCAGAAGTGAATTTTTCAAGCAGCTGCAGCAGCTCTTCATCATCACCTCGGCACTCGATTGAAAGTGCACCCTGTCCAACAGCTGGTACGCATGTTTCTGGATCAAGGAACTCAGTGACAGTCTCTTCTGCCCAGCCCATGCGCTTTAATCCTGCGGCTGCAAGAATGATTGCGTCATAGTCTTCTGTTTCAAGCTTGCCAATTCTCGTATCGATATTTCCGCGGATCCATTTCATTTCAAGATCCGGGCGCTGAGCCAGCAGCTGCGCGCTGCGGCGAAGGCTGCTTGTTCCAACGACAGAGCCTGGCTTTAGCTCGCTGAATGGAATATTGTCTTTGGAAATCAGCACATCACGGTGATCCTCACGGAATGGAATACATCCTATTACCAGACCTTCCGGCAAGACAGCTGGCATATCCTTCATGCTGTGGACTGCCATGTCTATTTCCTTGTCCAGCATTGCCTGTTCGATTTCCTTAACGAACAGACCTTTTCCGCCAACCTTCGAAAGTGTGACGTCCAATATCTTGTCACCCTTCGTTACGATTTCCTTCACTTCAAACTCAAAAGGTGCTCCAAGCTTCTTAAGCTGGTCAATCACCCAATTTGTTTGTGTCAAAGCCAATTTACTCCGTCGGGAGCCAACGATAATTTTTCTCATAACAGCCTCCTATTATTGGTACCAAAAGTGGAAAGATGATAATTTTCCGAAAAGAAAAAAGTTTATTAAAACAATCAGGAACGATGCGATATTCCAAAGGGCAAGTGATTTCCCGATGATCTCCTTGCCTACACGCAAATATAGATAGATGCTGTATGCAGCAAGCACGATGAAGGATCCGATCAGCTTCGCATCATACCATGCGAGATCAGGCACCTTGATCCATGCCCACTGCAGCCCCAGAATCAGGCTGAGGATCAGCATCGGCACTCCAATCACATTCAATATGTACGACCAGTATTCAAGTTTGCTAAGATCCGATATTCTCCATAACATCTTTCCCCACTTTTTGCGCTTTAAAAGGTCATACTGAATTAAATACAGCAAAGAAAAGACAAAGGAGATCGAGAAAGCTCCATAGGATAAAATCGCCATGGTAATATGGATCAACAATAGCTCTGAGATGAGCTGTTCCGACATGACATTCGAATCATAGTGGACCGGGGCGAATGTATGGATGGCCATGATGATGAATCCAAGGATATTCGTAAAGAATACGATGAAATCCACTTTCAGCAGCTTGTTGATCGCCAGCGATAATGTGACGAGTACCCATGCATAAAAGTAAAGCCCTTCAAAGAGGGTCAGTACAGGGAATCGGCCGGTGTCGACCATATAATAGAACAGGAAAAGCGTCTGGAAACCCCATACAAATGCAAGTAACCAGAAGGCAATTTGGTTCGCCCTCCGGTTACTGTTAAGGAAGTCAATAAAATATAAAAGGACGCTTGCCGCATAAACAACAATGGTCATTTCATGGAGGCGGGTTATAAGAAGATCTCCCATAGGCAGAACCTCACCTACGCCTGAAATGAAGCCTGAGGTGAAGGAACTCTGGCCTGCTTCGTTTCTGCTTGTTTCATTCCTTCTTGTTCTGCGACGAGCTGTTCAATATTGAAAATCTTTACGAATAGATCAAGAGTTTCGTCAGCATCCGGACCGGCAGCAAGTTCTTTTGCCTGCAAAATCGGATCCTTCAGAAGCTGGTTAATGATGCTCTTCGTATGCTTGTTAAGCACTTTCATTTCCCGGTCAGATAAATGAGGAAGCTTCCGTTCGATGCTCTTCATCGTCTCTTCCTGGATCGCAAGAGCTTTTACCCTTAACGCTGAAATGACTGGAACAACGCCCAGTGTGTTCAGCCATTGCTTGAACTGGACGATCTCACCTTCAATCATGATGAGGATTTTCTCTGCCGCTTTTTGGCGTTCCTGCAGGTTGGCCTCCACTATTCCTTCAAGGTCATCAATATCATAGAGGAATACATTTTCGAGCGCGGCAATTTCCGGATCAAGGTCGCGAGGTACCGCGATATCAACCATGAACAATGGCTTGCCTTTTCTCTTCTGTTCAGCCTTCGCCACCATTTCCTTTGTTACGACAAAGTCTTTAGCACCTGTTGAGCTGATAAGGATGTCTGCTTCGGCAAGCGCAGTGTTCAGCTCGTCGAGAGACTTCGCCTGGCCAGAAAATCTTGTAGCTAAATCTTCCGCCTTTTTGTAGGTACGGTTAATCACCGTTACTTTCTTTGCACCGTTAGCATGAAGGTTCTGGATAGCCAGCTCACCCATTTTGCCAGCGCCAAGAATCAGCACATGCTTTTGGTCTAATGAGCCGAAAATCTTCTTGGCAAGTTCTACAGCTGCATAGCTGACTGAAACGGCATTGGCACCGATATCAGTTTCAGAGTGACCGCGCTTTGCCAATGTGACAGCCTGTTTGAATAGCTGGTTGAATACTGTGCCGGTAGTATTTTGTTCCAGGCCAAGCATGAAGCTTGAACGTACCTGGCCAAGGATTTGCGTTTCGCCCAGCACCATAGAGTTCAAACCGCATGATACCTTGAATAGATGCTCGATTGCTCCATCCTGTTCATAAATGAAGAGGAAAGGCGTAAATTCAGCCTGTGGAATCCCGAACCATTCAGATAAAAACTCTTTTATATAATATCTGCCTGTGTGGAGCTGATCCACGACAGCGTATATTTCTGTACGGTTGCAAGTTGATACAATGACATTTTCAAGAATGCTCTTCTTTGCCTGAAGTGCACCCATCGCTTCTGCTAGAGACGCTTCGTTGAATGTCAACCTTTCGCGGATTTCGACAGGGGCAGTTTTATAGTTTAGACCTACAACAATAATGTGCATATATTAATTGACACCCCCAAATAGAAATTGCATAATTGGCTAAGGAAATTATAACATGCAGCCAATTTTGTTTTTGTGAGAAATGTGAACAACTAGTGAACACAGAGTGATATAAAATACATTAAAATAAGTTCAATTCTTGTATGATGTTTATTTACATAATTACCTAAAGAACAGCAAATAAACATACTCCCTAATGTACCTTATCAAAGTTTGTCGATTAATTCAAGTGAGCCTTTTTGGAAGTGGTGAAAGAGTGAAAAATCAGAGAATGATCCCAGGAATGATACTCATCGGATTTGGCATTTATTTTTATCTTCAGCAGGCAAACATCACCCTGTTCCAGCAATTTTACACCTGGCCGACGCTTCTGATCATTGTCGGTGCCGCCTTTTTGGTCCAGGGATACTGGGGAAAGGATTATGAGGCGATTTTCCCTGGAGTGATCCTCGTCGGGTTTGGCATCCATTTTCACGTCGTCAACAAGTTCGAACTGTGGCCGGATCACCTCGGTGCCTTTATATTAATCATCGCCCTTGGATTCCTGCTGCGCTATCAAAAAACAGGCAACGGCCTGTTCCATGGAGTCCTGTTCTTAATTTTAGCAGGGCTGCTGCTGTTTTATGACAGGATTACAAACTGGCTCGGCCTGCTGGAAAACGGAGTGGCAACGGCATGGAGATTTTGGCCTGCTGCATTGATCTTGATCGGTATCTACCTTCTACTTTTTAAGAAAAAATGATTGAATCCCGCCCATGTTGAAATGGTGCGGGATTTTTTTGCCCCTATGTTAGTACTTAACGAAAAACGCGGACCCATCATAGGACCGCGTTTTTGCTTTATTTCATGAAAGCTCCAAGAACTGACCAGGCCTTATCTTTTCCTTCTCCTGTTTCGGATGAGAAAAGGATAATGGTGTCATTAGGGTCAAGATCTAAAGTTTCTTTTGTGATTTTTATATGCTTTTGCCATTTTGACTTCGGAATCTTATCCGCTTTTGTCGCAATGATGATAACTGGGATATCGTAATGCTTGAGGAAATCATACATCATGACATCATCCTTGGATGGCGGATGTCTTAGGTCCACAATCAGAAGCATCGCTTTTAATTGTTCCCTTGATGTGATGTAGGTTTCGATCATTTTTCCCCATGCTTCACGTTCCGACTTGGAAACTTTTGCGTATCCATAGCCTGGAACGTCAACGAAATGAAGCATTTCATTGATCAGATAAAAATTCAGAGTCTGCGTTTTCCCCGGCTTTGAAGATGTCCTGGCGAGACTTTTTCGGTTAAGCATTTTATTGATAAAAGAAGATTTCCCTACATTCGATCTGCCTGCAAGCGCAAATTCCGGAAGATTGCCTTCCGGATATTGAGCTGGCCTTACAGCACTGATCACTATTTCTGCGCTATTTACTTTCATTCAACATCACCGCTAGCTAAAGCGTGCTTAAGTACTTCATCTAGATGAGAAACTAACACAAATTCAAGCTCCTTACGTACACTTTCAGGAATGTCATCAATATCTTTTTCATTATCTTTTGGAAGAATAATCTTTGTCAGACCTGCCCTGTGGGCACTCAATGATTTTTCCTTTAGGCCGCCGATCGGCAATACGCGTCCTCTTAGAGTTATTTCTCCCGTCATTCCTACTTCCCTGCGGATCGGCCTTCCTGATAAAGCAGATACAAGTGCAGTAGCAATAGTAATCCCTGCAGAAGGTCCATCTTTTGGCACAGCACCTTCGGGAACGTGGATATGGATATCATTCTTTTCATGGAAATCCTCGTCAATTCCAAGCTCATTCGCTTTTGAACGGACATAGCTGAAGGCTGCCTGAGCGGACTCCTTCATGACATCTCCAAGTTTTCCAGTGAGGACTAGCTTGCCTTTTCCAGGCGAGAGCGATACTTCAATTTGAAGTGTATCACCGCCGACTGTCGTGTATGCCAGTCCGGTTGCAACTCCAACCTGATCCTCAAGCTCAGCCTGGCCATATCGGAACTTAGGCTTGCCGAGGAATTCCTCAACATTCTTTTCGCTGACAATTACACGTTTCTTTTCACCCGCCACAACAATTTTGGCTGTCTTGCGGCAGATTCCCGCAAGCTGCCTCTCTAATGAACGAACGCCTGCTTCGCGAGTATAATAGCGGATGACCTTCTGGATGGCTTCTTCCTTCACTTGCAGCTGTGCCTTGGAAAGCCCATGGTCCTTGATCTGCCTTGGGAGCAGGTGGTCCTTGGCGATATGAAGCTTTTCCAGCTCTGTATAGCCTGCAATATTGATGATTTCCATCCTGTCGAGCAATGGACCTGGTACAGTCGACAGGTTATTGGCAGTCGCGATAAACATGACGTTGGATAGATCATATGGCTCTTCAATATAATGGTCGCTGAAGTTGTGGTTCTGTTCAGGATCCAATACCTCAAGCATCGCTGCAGAAGGATCTCCCCTGAAATCACTGGACATTTTATCGATCTCATCCAGTAAAAATACAGGGTTGATCGTTCCTGATTTTTTCATGCCCTGGATGATTCGTCCCGGCATCGCGCCTACATAGGTTCTCCTGTGCCCGCGGATTTCAGATTCATCACGCACTCCGCCAAGGGAAACACGGACAAAATTGCGGTTCAATGATTTGGCAATTGACCTGGCAAGGCTTGTTTTACCTACACCAGGAGGTCCAGCAAGGCATAGAATCGGGCCTTTTAGCGAGTTGGTCAGCTTTTGCACAGCCAGGTACTCAAGGACACGTTCCTTTACCTTTTCAAGACCGTAATGATCTTTATCGAGAACCTTTTCTGCTTTATTGATATCGAGATCGTCTTCTGTCGCCTTAGACCATGGCAAAGCAACCAGCCATTCGATATAATTCCGGATCACGGCACTTTCAGCAGACGTCGTCGGAACCTTTTCGTAACGGTCCAGCTCCTTCATCGCTGTTTCCCGTACATGCTCCGGCATGCCGGCAAGCTCGATTTTTTCTGTGAGTTCGGCGATTTCTCCAGTCTTGCCCTCTTTTTCGCCCAGTTCCTTCTGGATTGCCTTCATTTGTTCACGGAGATAATATTCCTTTTGCGTCCGCTCCATGGAACGCTTGACGCGCTGGCCTATTTTCTTTTCCAGGCCAAGCACTTCTTTTTCGTTATGGATGATTTCAATGACACGGTTCATACGTTCTTTAATATCCACCGTTTCTAAAATCTCCTGCTTTTCCTTCAGCTTCAATGGAAGGTGTGAAGCAATGATATCAGCCATTCTTCCTGGCTCTTCGATGTCAGAAACAGATGCATAGGTTTCCGCAGATATTTTCTTGGACATTTTTATGTATTGTTCAAAATACTCAAGCATTGTCCTCATTAACGCTTCATCTTCGACATCCTTTGTATCCCTGTCTTCGAATGTCTTGAGGCTGCAGGAGAAATTGTCCTTTTCATCATAAAGTTCCACGATTTCAGCCCTTGCCAAGCCTTCAACAAGAACGCGGATTGTCCCGTTCGGAAGCTTGAGCATTTGCTTTACTCGAGTCAGTGTACCCATCTGGTACAAATCTTCCTCGCCTGGTTCATCTATTGAAATATCTTTTTGCGTCGTAAGAAAGATCAAATGGTCATCCACCATAGCCTTCTCAAGAGCCTGTACAGATTTTTCCCGTCCGACATCCAGGTGCAGGACCATCGTCGGATATACGAGTAAACCGCGCAGTGGCAGAAGAGGGACTGTGAGCTCTTTTTCATTCGCCATGAGATTGCACCTCCAACATGCATTGTCATTCTAATAAGCATTATAATACTTGTTGTTCAATTCTATCGTATTTATTTTCCAGTGTCTAATATCTGAGCAGTTTTATCTTCCTTCCTCTTTAGTATCCTGAAATACATCATAAAATATGATGCTTCATTATAGAAGAAAAAGTTTTTTTCCGCTTTATACCTCACTCATTTCCTGTTTTAGCCAGTTGTAAACCATAAAAAAAGAACGCTGGGTGGGCGTTCTTTTTTATGGTTATTCAGCTCGTCTCTTTTTTTACAAGGTCGGGAGCGGCAGAGATGATCTGATCCCGCGGGTGTTCTTTTAGCAAGGCAATTTCAAAAACTTCATCCAGATGAGTGACAGGAATGATTTCGATTCCTGTGATTTCATTGAGAATGGTCTGCATATTTTCCTTTGGGATGATGACTTTTTTAGCCCCTGCTTTTTTTGCAGCTTTTACCTTCGGATAGACGCCTCCGATTGGTTTAACATTTCCGTGAATGCTTATTTCACCTGTCATTGCGACTGTATGATCTGTCGGGATTTTATAGATGGCAGAGTAAATGCCTGTAGCCATCGCAATACCCGCTGAAGGCCCATCGATTGGAGTACCTCCAGGGAAATTTACATGAATGTCGAATTCATCGGCAGGTACACCCATTGAACGGAGGACAGTTATGACATTTTCGATGGATCCTCTAGCCATACTTTTTCTGCGTATCGATTTCCCCTGGCCGCCTATGCTTTCTTCATCAACGATACCAGTTATATTGATAGAGCCCTTTTCCTTTGCTTTAATGACCGTGACTTCGATCTCCAGCACGGCTCCTGTATTCGGCCCATAGACTGCCAGGCCATTGATCAGTCCAACAGCTGATTTCTCGTTAATTTTGCGTTCCATCCTTGGCGTCAGCTGGCTTGAATGGACTACCCATTCGATTTCTTCTTCTTTAATGTAGCTGCGGTCATCTGTTATAGCCAAACCTGCCGCAATTTGAACCATATTGACAGCTTCGCGTCCATTGCGCGCATAATTAGAAAGGATACTTACCGCTTCTTCGCTCATCATTAAATTGACTTTTTCTGCGGCATTCCGTGCTACCGCTGATATTTCTTCCTGCGACAGTTCACGGAAAAATACCTCCATACATCTTGAACGAATCGCAGGAGGGATTTCACTTGGAGTTCTTGTCGTTGCTCCGACCAGCCGGAAATCAGCTGGCAGCCCGTTCTTAAAAATATCATGGATGTGGCTTGGAATCTGGGTATTTTCTTCATTATAATAAGCACTTTCCAAGTAAACTTTTCTGTCCTCAAGCACCTTCAAAAGCTTATTCATTTGAATTGGATGCAATTCACCGATTTCATCGATGAATAAGACTCCGCCATGGGCATTTGTCACCGCACCCTGTTTCGGCTGCGGAATGCCTGCCTGCCCCATCGCACCTGCACCCTGGTAAATAGGATCGTGGACTGAACCTATCAAAGGATCTGCAATTCCTCTCTCATCGAATCTTGCAGTAGTGGCATCCAGCTCTACAAAAACAGAGGAAGTTTTGAAAGGAGATTTGGAGTTTTGCTTTGCTTCTTCTAGTACAAGTCTGGCAGCCGCTGTTTTTCCAACACCTGGTGGGCCGTAAATAATGACATGCTGCGGATTTGGTCCGCATAATGCAGCTTTCAGTGCTTTAATACCATCCTCCTGGCCGACGATGTCATCAAAGCTCGATGGTCTAACTTTCTCGGCTAATGGTTCACTAAGAGATATCGATCTCATCTTCCTAAGCTGCTCCATTTCCTTTCTGGATTCCCGGTCAATCGAGACCTTTTGAGTCCGTTGATTCCTTAAAAGATTCCAGAAATACAGCCCGATGATGATCCCAAAAAACAGCTGTATGAATAAGGCGATACCGGTCCAACTCAATTTAAATTCCCTCCCATAAGTTGATGACTATTCGCTTTACCCTAGTATCCCCTTGACTGAGTTGGAATAAACAATAATTTCAAGTGAAATTTTCCATGAACCAAACCCCGCTTCACCCCTTCACCGTGCTGGGGGTCAGAGCCCCGCCACTTCACCGCATCACCGCAGTGGGGGTCTGACCCCCACTGCTTTAACGCGTTAGCAGAACATAAAAAAAGCCCGGTGATGGTTCACCGGGCTTTTGGATATTCATTATGCTGATGTTCTTTCGTCTTTTAAGACGGTTCCGTCTTCAAGGACTAGCTTAGGCGGCATGTTGTTTTCGATTGTTTCCTTTGTGATGACGCATTTCACGATATCATCACGTGAAGGAAGGTCGAACATGACGTCAAGCATGATACCTTCGATGATGGAACGCAGACCACGCGCACCTGTCTTTCGCTCGATCGCGCGTTTTGCGATTTCGGTGAGGGCACCCTCTTCGAATTCCAGCTCAACATTATCAAGCTCAAGCATCTTCTGGTATTGCTTAACAAGTGCATTCTTCGGCTTTGTCAGGATTTCGACAAGCGCTTCTTCATCAAGCGGAGTCAAGCTCGCAATGACTGGAAGACGGCCGATGAATTCCGGAATCAAACCGAATCTCAATAAATCTTCAGGAAGCACTTTTGAAAGCAATTCCTTTTTGTCCAATTCTTCTTCCTTTTTATCAGTGCCGCCGAAACCGATGACCTTCTGGCCAAGGCGGCGTTTGATGATTGATTCAATTCCGTCAAATGCACCACCGCAAATGAACAGAATGTTCGTAGTATCAATCTGGATGAATTCCTGATGAGGGTGCTTTCGTCCACCCTGAGGCGGTACGCTTGCAACTGTTCCTTCAAGGATTTTCAGCAATGCCTGCTGTACCCCTTCACCAGATACATCTCTTGTGATTGAAGGATTTTCGGATTTTCTTGCGATTTTATCGATTTCATCGATATAAATGATTCCTTTTTCAGCCTTTTCTACGTCATAATCCGCGGACTGGATCAGCTTCAGAAGGATATTCTCAACGTCTTCACCAACGTAACCTGCTTCAGTCAATGAAGTAGCATCCGCGATTGCGAACGGAACATTCAGAATACGGGCAAGAGTTTGCGCAAGCAATGTTTTACCGCTGCCTGTCGGCCCAATCATTGCAATATTACTCTTGGAAAGCTCGACATCATCGATCTTGCTGTTTGAGTTGATGCGCTTGTAATGGTTGTATACAGCAACAGACAGATTTTTCTTTGCCTGGTCCTGGCCAATTACGTACTCATTCAGGATATCCCGGATTTCTTTCGGCTTTGGTACATCCTTGAATTCAACTTCCTCTTCAGTGCCAAGTTCCTCTTCGACGATTTCAGTGCATAATTCAATACACTCATCACAGATGTAAACCCCTGGCCCTGCAACTAACTTGCGGACTTGATCCTGCGTCTTGCCGCAGAAAGAACACTTAAGTTGTCCTTTTTCATCATTAAATTTGAACAATGCCTTCACCCCTTGAGAACTTCTAAACGATATATAAAGCTGCGATTCATAAGCAAACGAAAAGTTAAGTCACGTTTTTTCTGCTTCAGTTGAGCAGGTATGTATTGCATTGTATCACATTTTGCCAGGGTACAGGAAATAATAACCCTCGATATGGATCCCTTTCGCGCTTATGAACTTTAAATCGAGCTCAGTTAACTTGGCAGCAGATAGCGGTCCGGCATCCAACCAGGCTGATAAATCACTTGGGTATTCCTATACCCGCCTTTGATGCGTTTCATTCCTGCCCAAATGCCTCACCAAAATAAAATTGAGCTTTTTAACCTTTGAAAAAAATATGTACTAAATCATCTTAACCATAAATCGGGCCCTTAAATCGGACTATGGAAAATTGCTAAAAAATTATGTATGTATATTATATGTTTTTATGGTAGAAAACAAGGCACGAATTGCTCGCGCCTTGTCTCTATATTTATATACTAAGTATAAAATTCAAATTGCAAAATGTCTAGCTCCAGCGCCTAGCCCCTCGAGTCACTTCGGTCCGCCCGATGAAGTCAAAGAACGACTTCACCGGGCGGCCCTCCAGTGCTTGTCGGGGCTGACCAAGGCGCTTCCGCTTTTCAAATATTATGCAACAGTTTTGCTGTTTTCTACAAGGAAATCAACTGCTTTTTTCAGTTGAAGGTCGCCTTTGATTCCTTCAAGGCTTCCGCCTAATGCAGCTTTGATGTTTTCAACAGTCATGTTGTACATTTCTGCCATTTTTTCAAGCTCTGCATTCACTTCTTCATCAGTTGCTTCGATGTTTTCAGCTTTTGCGATCGCTTCAAGAGTCAGGTTAACTCGAACGCGTGTAGCAGCTTCTTCTTTCATTTGTCCGCGAAGAGCAGCTTCATCTTGACCAGAGAACTGGAAGTATAGTTCAAGGTTCATGCCTTGCATTTGCAGGCGCTGTTCGAATTCGTTAACCATGCGGTCGATTTCAGTGTCAACCATTGCATCTGGAACTTCGATTTCAGCATTTGCTGCAGCTTTTTCTACGATCGTGTCACGAACAAAGTGTTCCTTCTGGTGCTCTTTGTCGTGAGCAAGACGATCTTTGATTTTAGTTTTCAATTCATCTAAAGTTTCAACTTCTTCGTCAGCATCTTTAGCGAACTCATCGTCTAGAGCTGGAAGTTCTTTAGCTTTGATTTCGTGTACTTTCACTTTGAAAGTTGCAGGCTTTCCAGCAAGTTCAGCAGCATGGTACTCTTCAGGGAAAGTAACCTCTACTTCCTTCTCTTCGCCAGTAGCTGTTCCTGTTAATTGCTCTTCGAATCCAGGAATGAATGAACCTGAACCAAGTTCAAGTGAATAGTTTTCAGCTTTTCCGCCTTCGAATGCTACGCCATCAACGAAGCCTTCGAAGTCGATTACAACTGTGTCGCCTTCTGCTGCAGTGCCTTCTTCTTTAACAACAAGCTCTGCCTGGCGCTCTTGCATTGTTTTAAGTTCATTTTCAACTTCTTCGTCAGTTACGTTAGTGTCGAAAGCTTCAACTTCAAGGCCTTTGTATTCGCCAAGCTTGACTTCAGGCTTAACAGTTACAGTTGCCTTGAAGATCATGCTCTTGCCCTTTTCGATTTGTTCTACATCGATTTCCGGGCGGTCAACTGGCTCGATGCCAGTTTCAGCGATTGCATTTGCATATGCTTCAGGAAGAAGGATATCAATTGCATCCTGGTATAAAGATTCTACGCCGAAACGCTTTTCGAACATTTGGCGAGGCATTTTACCTTTACGGAAGCCAGGTACGTTAACCTTAGCAACGACCTTCTTGAATGCAGCGTCTAAACCTTGGTTTACTTTCTCTGCATCTACTTCAATTGTTAGAACCGCTTGGTTCTTTTCTACTTTTTCTAATTTTGCAGACATACAGTTCCCTCCAACAATAATCTATTGTCATGTTTCATTCGACGATGAATACTCTTGTTTACCAAGTAATATTCCAGATTAGATGTAAAATAGAATGATTTTTACATAATACAACCACTACATTATAACACAGGATTATTTCGTTTCAACAGATTGGACTATATTATCGGGTAAGAAATTTCTTCTAGCATCCTGATGAAAGCCAGAGCCTCCCCTGCTTCCTCCTCGTCGCTTTTATAGATTTCAGCAAAATCCTCAAGCGGCTCATCAAATCCATAATACTCCTGGGCAAGGAAATGATAGGCGGCAGCCCAGGCTTCTGCTGACGCTTTTGGCAAATTGAAAGGATAAATCAAAAAGAAATGCCGCTGTATTAAACTTAAGATATTTTCGTATAACACAGGATCTGAATTTTCCAGCTCATTCTCCAGTATGGGAATCACTGGATTCATTCCAATGTAATCCTTCAGTTCAGGGAGCCTTTCAGGTATGAAGGCTTGTTCCCAGCCAAATTTGCGGACATCCATCTCTTCGGCATATTCTTGTTCTCTCAGGATATTAAGCAGCATTGTTTTCTGAAATGCATGACCCTGCTCTGATGCCACATAGTCCTTTATTTCTTTTATATATGGGCGGATATTTTCCTTGGCCAGCTTTGCTGCAATCATTACCTGGTCCTGAGGGTCCCTATAATCGAATAATCCTAGCGATACCTCTTCGCCCATCAAATCATGGTGATCGTTTAACTCGTTTTCTGCCGGGCTTGTCTGCATCCGCCTTCCGAATTCAAGCATTCTTGTAAAATGCTCCAGCTTTTCAGCAGGGATTTCCCTTTCCTCCAGCAGTGCTTCTATCGTCGCAACGAGTTCATCATATTCGTTCAGCTGCACGAGAATCATCAAATACAGGTCAATAACCTGGATATAGTCACCCAGTCCGCCCTTCAGCATTTCGGCAGCAATCTGCTTTGCCTGCTTTACGTAGCCAGCTTCGAAATTAGCCAGAACCAGCCCAACAAAAATATCACTGTTTCCCGGGTCGTGTTCCAGTGCCTGTTCCAGAAACTGAATCGCATCCCTGTACTTTTTTTGTTTTAAATAATCAAGCCCTTTTTCCAGCAGGCGCTTTTCCAGACCGGGAAACAGGATCACATTATCCTTTTTTGAATCCCGTTTTTTCATAAACATACCGCCTTACATTCAAGTTTATGGCAATTTGTGCATGCTTTTTTGGGAAAATCTTTTAATCTTTGCACATAATGGTCACTTATAATGAAGTAAGTTTAGCATGAATCCAGTAAAAAACAAAAAGATTCACAGGGTGACCTGTGAATCCCGCAACCATTTATTTTAGCTCCTTGTCTCTTCGTACGCCTTTATGCTCTCTTCCATCTGCAGAGTCAGCTCGATTTCGTCCCAGCCATTCATCAGCATATTATGCCAATAAGGATGAATCTCAAAATCAGTCTGGAAGCCCAAATTGTCATAGACCAGCTTCTTCTCGAGTGAAACCGTCAATTCATAAGGCTGGTTGGCAGCCTGCTTATGCAAATAGGATATTTCATCCTCTGACAATGTAATCGGAAGGACTCCATTTTTCAGGCAATTTTGCTTGAATATATCGGCAAAGGAAGGAGCAATCAGTACCTTGAATCCATAATCCTGCAGTGCCCAGGGGGCGTGCTCCCTGGAGGAGCCGCAGCCGAAATTTTCCCCGGCTATAAGAATTGAGGCTCCTTCGTTCCCTGGCAGATTGAGCTCGAATTCTAGATTCGGTTCTCCATTTGGCTGGAAACGCCAGTCATAAAACAAGAACTGTCCGAAGCCTGTTTTCTCAATTCTTTTAAGGAACTGCTTAGGAATGATCTGGTCAGTATCTACATTCACCCGGTCCATTCCAACTGTTTTCCCGGTCCATTCTTTAAAGCTTGACATGTTAACAGGCTCCTTTCCTTTTGACCTTAAACGCGAATTTTATCATCGTGTTCATTGAAAAATTAAATCACAGCCCCTACCATCGCCCTCACATCAACAAAGCGTCCATGCAGTGCAGCGGCGGCGGCCATTGCCGGGCTGACGAGGTGGGTTCGCGCTCCGGCTCCCTGCCTTCCTTCAAAATTCCGGTTTGATGTCGAGGCACAATGCTCTTGAGGCCCGACGATGTCAGCATTCATGCTAAGGCACATGCTGCAGCCTGAATCTCTCCATTCAAATCCAGCTTCGATCAGCACTTTGTCCAACCCCTCCGCTTCTGCAGATTTCTTGACAGCCTGAGAGCCTGGCACGACAATGGCCTGGACTCCCTCAGCAACTTTTTGTCCTTTGACTATTTGTGCCGCAGCCCTTAAATCCTCAATACGCGAGTTAGTGCATGACCCGATGAAAACTTTGGTTACATCTATTTGTGCAATATCCTGCCCTTCCTCAAGTCCCATATATTCGAATGCCCTCATTACTGACTTTTTCTCAGCGTCGGACCGGCATTCATGTAAAAACGGGACTCTTCCAGTTACCGGAGCAGTCATAGAAGGGTTGGTCCCCCAGCTGACCATTGGTTCAATATCATTTCCATCAATTGAAATTTCCGCATCATATTGGGCATCCTCATCAGAAGCCAGCTGCTTCCACTTTAAAATATGATCCAGGAACTCATCGCCATCAGGAACATACTTGCGTCCATTCAAATATGCGAAGGTTTTATCATCAGGTGCCACGAGCGAAGCCTTTGCTCCTCCCTCGATTGACATATTGCAGATTGTCATCCGTTCTTCCATTGACATATTCCTGATGACTTCTCCGCAAAATTCAATGACATAGCCGGTGCCAAAATTAACACCGTATTTGCTGATGATAAACAGGATGACATCCTTGGCGCTCACACCAGGTCCAATAGAGCCCGATACCTCCACCTTCAGGGTTTTAGGTTTTGACTGCCAGAGGGTCTGGGTTGCGAGGACATGTTCGACCTCACTGGTCCCTATCCCAAATGCCAGCGATCCGAACGCCCCGTGTGTGGATGTGTGGCTATCGCCGCAGACAATTGTCATTCCCGGTTTGGTCAAACCCAGTTCAGGCCCGATGACGTGGACAATTCCCTGTTCCGGGCTATCCAGGTCTGCAAGGGCAATGCCGAACTCGTGGCAATTTTCCCTTAGCGTATCCATCTGGTTCTTCGCAACCGGATCTGTAATTTGATTGCGGTTAACGGTCGGGACATTATGATCCATTGTCGCAAACGTCAAATCCGGTCTCCTGACAGTTCTTTGCTTCATCCTCAGCCCTGAAAAAGCCTGCGGGGAGGTCACCTCATGTACAAGGTGAAGATCAATATAGAGCAGGTCAGGTTTTCCCTCCTCCAGATGGACAACATGACTTTCCCAAATTTTATCAATGATAGTTTTTCCCACAAGCAGCCTCCCCTTTTTTCTAATTATTCGAAATCTATTAAGCGTATGCGCCCATGATATTATAAATTGCTTCATTATCAAGCAAGGTGGCCCTGATTTCTTCGACCATCTGCTCAGTTGTCAATGTCATAGAGTCTAGTGAAGCAATATCTCGTGTCCTTCTTCCTGAATCCAATACTTGTTCCACTGCTTTCTCAACTGCATCTGCCTCTTCTGCCATTCCAAACGACATTCTGAGCATCATCGCGGCCGAAAGGATCATAGCAATTGGGTTCGCAGCGTTCTGACCCGCGATATCAGGAGCAGAACCGTGGATTGGTTCATACAGATATGGTCCTTCTACTGAAACACTTGCAGAAGGAAGCATGCCCAGCGAGCCAGTCAATACAGATGCTTCATCACTTAGAATATCGCCAAACATGTTCTCGGTTACGATTACATCGAATTGCCGCGGATTTTTGATCAGCTGCATCGCCGCATTGTCGACAAGCATATGCTCAAGCTTCACATCCGGATACTCTTTCGCTACCTCTTCAGCAGTCTCACGCCACATTCGGCTTGATTCCAAAACATTCGCCTTGTCGACAGAGGTCACTTTCCCCCTCCGTGTGACAGCTAATTTGAAAGCATAGCGCAGCACTCTTTCAATCTCTTTTTTCTGATAAAACAGGGTATCAACTACGGAAGCTTCACCTTTTTGCATGCTTCTTTCACTTGGTTTGCCAAAATAAAGGCCTCCTGTCAGCTCTCTGACAACGACCATATCCGCTCCCTCGATGACTTCCTTGCGAAGCGGAGACACTCCTGAAATACTGGAATAGTAATGGACCGGGCGAACATTTGCGTATAAGCCAAGGTCTTTCCTGATTTTAAGAAGACCTTTTTCTGGACGAAGATGTCCGGGAAGGCGATCCCATTTTGGACCTCCTACCGCTCCTAAAAGCACTGCATCACTGGATTTACATAAATCCAGAGTATGCTGTGGCAGCGGTGTTCCAAATTCGTCGATTGCCTCTCCGCCAATTTCTCCAAAAACGAAATGGAAATTATGGCCGAAAAGCTCAGCTACTGCCCGGAGGATGTTAATCGCCCCCCTGCTTACTTCCTTGCCCACTCCATCACCCTGCAGGACTGCGATCCTTTTTTCCATTACCTTCGCCTCCAATAAAATAAATTTTTTATAGCTAAACTGGCTTTTTAACTACCCATTCACTGCAACTTTCTTGTTTTCTTCCATATATATAACCCTGTTCACCGCATTCAAGTAAGCTTTTGCCGAAGCTTCCAGAACGTCCTGGGCAAGGCCACGGCCGCTCGTTTCCTGCCCTCCGAATACAAGCTTCACATATACCTGGGCAAGGGCATCTCTGCCGGCCCCTACTGACTGGATGCGGTAATCTAGTAAACTGGCGCTTTCGTTCATGCATTTTTCCAGAGTGTTATATAATGCTTCAATGCTTCCCGAGCCGGTGGAGGCCTCCTGGATCAATTCATTCTGGCATCCTGAAAGAGTGACCGTGGCAGTCGGAACCTGATTCGTGCCGTACTGCACCTGAATTGAATCCAAGCGATAATATTGCTGCTCCTTTGAAAGTTTTTCTTCAAGGATGATGGCTGCAAGATCCTCGTCAGTCATTTCTTTTTTACGGTCGGCAAGCTCCTTGAATACCGAGAATAAATGATTGATCTCGTGGTCAGGAACTGAGAGCCCGATTTCATTCAGCCTGTTTCGGAACGCGTGCCTTCCAGAATGTTTTCCTAGTACCATCGAATTGTTCTGCAGTCCCACAAGCTCCGGTGAAATAATTTCATAAGTAGACTTTTCCTTCAAGACGCCATCCTGATGGATACCCGACTCATGCGCAAATGCATTCCTGCCGACAACCGCTTTATTGGCCGGCACTGTCATGCCTGTAAGCTTGCTGACAAGGCTGCTCGTTCTGCTGATTTCCTTCAGGTTCATACTCGTTTCGGCCTGGTAGAAATCTTTGCGGATATGAAGCGCGACTGCCAGTTCCTCAAGGGCGGCATTTCCTGCTCGTTCGCCAATTCCATTAATGGTTCCCTCGACCTGTGTTGCCCCTGCCGCAACGGCCGCGAGCGAGTTGGCGATCGCCATTCCCAGGTCATCATGGCAGTGAGCCGAAAGCTCTACCTTACTAATAGAAGGAACATGCTCCTGTAAGTATTTAAAAATATTGCCATACTCCATCGGCGAAATATAACCGACGGTGTCAGGTATATTGATTACCTTTGCTCCAGCTTTGATTACTTCTTCTACGATTTCAGCCAGGAATTCAGGCTCGGTCCTGCAGGCATCCTCGGCTGACCATTGGATAATCGGAAACTTTGCAGCGGCATATTTTACCGTCCTGACGGCTGTTTCAATCACTTCGGCTTTTGTCTGCTTCAGCTTATGTTTCCTGTGGATCGGAGAGGTAGCGATAAACAGATGCAGCCTTGGTTCTGCACCAGTCCTGAGCGCCTCCCAGGCTGCATCAATATCTGAAACTACCGATCTCGCCAGGCCTGTTACTGAACAGCCCTTTATCGTCCGGGAGATTTCGGCTACTGAAGCGAAATCTCCCTTTGAGGCAGCTGGAAATCCAGCCTCAATAATATCGACGTTAAGCCTTTCAAGCTGTCTTGCAATCTCCAGCTTTTCGGAAAAATTAAGGTTTACTCCTGCTGATTGCTCTCCATCTCTTAAGGTTGTGTCAAAAATCTTAATTCTTCGCACTGGCAGCCACTTCTCTCTGCTTATGTTTATTGACAAAAGGCATCATGCTTCTCAGTTCGCGGCCCACCTCTTCGATCTGGTGCCTGTTCTCTCTTTCATTGATTCCGTTGAAATCAGGACGGCCAGCTTCATTTTCGGCAATCCAGCCCTCAGCGAACTTTCCGTTTTGGATATCCTCTAACACCTTTTTCATTTCTTCCTTAACCGCTGCATTTACAACTCTCGGCCCGCTGACAAAATCTCCCCATTGTGCTGTATCTGAGATGGAGTAGCGCATCCCTTCAAGCCCGCCTTCATACATCAGGTCTACGATCAGCTTCAGTTCGTGCATCGTTTCAAAATAAGCCAGCTCTGGCTGATATCCTGCTTCTACGAGAGTCTCGAAGCCAGCCTTTACAAGTGAAGTCAGGCCGCCGCATAATACCGCCTGTTCACCGAATAAATCTGTTTCTGTTTCTTCTTTAAATGTAGTCTCCAATGCGCCCGCTCTCAATGCACCGATGGCTCTAGCGTAGGCGAGCGCCAATTCAGTGGCTTCTCCCGAGACATCCTGATGGATAGCAAATAGTGCAGGTACGCCGGCTCCTTCCTGATATGTCCGTCGTACAAGATGACCCGGACCCTTAGGGGCTACAAGCAGAACATCACATTGCTCCGGCGGTACAATCTGGTTGAAATGGATATTGAAGCCGTGGGCAAACATAAGCGCCTGGTTTGTAAGATTAGGCTCGATTTCGTTTTTGTACACCGCAGGCTGGAGTTCATCCGGGAGAAGGATCATGACCACATCCGCTTGTGCAACTGCTTCGGAAACCGTCTTGACTTCAAAACCGTCCTGTTCCGCTTTATCCCATGACTTACCTTTTCTTAAAGCAACAACAACCTCAACACCGCTGTCCCTCAGGTTTTGAGCATGTGCATGGCCCTGGGAGCCATAACCTACCACTGCCACTCTCTTTCCGTTAAAATAAGCCTCGTTCGCATCACCGTTATAATACATTTTCGCCATTTTTCCTCTTCCTCTCTTTTTTTAAAATAATTTTAAAAGTTTATATATGAAGAATTACTTGTTAACAAAGTTACGAAAAGAGCTTAAACAAAAGACAAAGATTTCTGCTGGCTGGATGGCTGGTATCCCCTCGGGAACGCTGTTGTACCGGTCCGTGCCATTTCTCTGATTCCATATGGTTTGATCAATTCTATGAAAGCTTCGATTTTCTCTGACTCCCCTGTCAGCTGGATGATGATGCTATCCTTGCTGACATCGATCACCGAAGCGCGGAATGGCTCAATCAGTGAATAAATCTCTGAGCGATTATGCGGCAGCACTGGTACCTTGACCAGGACCAGCTCCCTCGCAACAATCGCCTGGTCACTGATGTCGGCCACCTTAAGGACATCTATTTGCTTGTTCAGCTGCTTGGTAATCTGCTCAGCCACCCTGTCACCCTCAACATGGACAACACATGTGATCCGTGATACTCCCTCCTGTTCGGTATGTCCGACGGAGATACTTTCAATATTATAATTTCTCTTAGTAAACAAATTCGTGATCCTGTTCAGGACTCCCGGTCTGTTCAGTACAGTCAACGTTATGATCCGTTTCATTTCTTCACACCCACCATTTCGTGGATTCCTTTTCCTGGAGCGATCATAGGGTATACATTCTCGTCCCCATCCACCCTGAAATCCAGAAGTACAGGTTCCTTATCATGCATCACTTCGTTCAAAACAGCATGGGCCTCCTCTTCTGTCCTGATCTCGAATCCTTTAATTCCATAAGCTTCTGCCAGTTTGACAAAGGAAGGCTGAACCGGATTTTTGCTATGGGAAAAACGAGAATCATAGAAAATCTCCTGCCATTGCCTTACCATGCCTAAAGCTTTATTATTGAGAATCACTATTTTAATAGGGAGCTGGTACTCAGCGATGACTGACAGCTCCTGTGTGGACATCTGGAAGCCGCCATCACCCACCACGGCGATGACACAGGCCTGTGGATCGGCAAACTGTGCGCCAATGCTGGCCGGAAGCCCGAAGCCCATTGTGCCAAGTCCCCCTGAAGTCACCCAACGGTCTGCTTCCTTTAAAGGATAGTACTGGGCTGCCCACATTTGATGCTGCCCCACATCGGTTACGACAATCGCCTCTCCTGCTGTTTTTTCATATAAGAGCTCCAGTACTTTTTGCGGCTTGAGCATCCCGGTATTTTCATAATGATATGGGTATTCATTTTTCCAGGACGCAAGAGTTTGACTCCACTCATCCTGTTCAGGAGGCGTACCGTCCTGGAGGAGCAGCTGATTGAGGGCTGCTCGAGCATCGCCAACGACAGGGATATGTGTCGTGATATTTTTGCCGATTTCAGCTGGATCGACATCAATATGTGCTACCTTTGCATTCGGGGCAAAGTGCTTTAAATTCCCTGTCAGCCTGTCATCGAATCTTGCCCCGATATTGATCAATAGGTCACATTGATAGAGCGCCATATTCGCTGCATAGCAGCCATGCATCCCTGCCATCCCCAGGAATAATTCATGATTTGCAGGAAAACCTCCCAAACCGAGAAGGGTATGAACGACGTGAAGTTTTTGCTGCTCTGCGTATTCCTTTAACAAGTTAGAAGCTTTTGCATGCAGTATGCCAGCACCGGCAAGGATGACTGGACGCTTCGCCCTGCTGACTGCTTCCGCCAGTTTTCTTACTTGAAGGTAATTCGGCTCGATTGTCGGCTGATAGCCTGGGAGCGAGATCTCCTGCTCAGCAGGCTCTTCAGCTGCCGCGATTGCCATGTCCTTCGGAAAATCGATGACGACTGGACCAGGCCGTCCGCTGGTTGCAATATAAAAGGCTTCCTTGATGATTCTTGGGATATCCTTCACATCGCGCACCTGATAGTTATACTTTGTAATTGGAGTCGTGATTCCCAGGATGTCAGCTTCCTGAAAGGCATCCGTCCCAATCACTCCTGTAGCCACCTGGCCGGTGAACACTACAAGCGGCAGGGAATCCATCATCGCATCTGCCAGGCCCGTTATGATATTGGTTGCCCCGGGACCCGATGTAGCAATTACAACACCAGGTTTTCCGCTGATTCTTGCATATCCTTCAGCTGCGTGTATTCCGCCCTGTTCATGCCGCGGAAGCACATGAAGGATTTTCGAATCATAAAGTTTGTCATAGATTGGGAGGACAGCACCTCCTGGATAGCCAAAAATGACTTCAACATTTTCCTTTTCCAACGCTTTTAACAGTAAATCTGCACCGCTTAGCCCGGTTGCATGGGACTTTTTTTCCTTCAAGGCCGCTTCCTGCAACATTTTTACAACTCCCCCCTAATTTACGAGTTTTTCAAGTAATCTTTACCAGGATCAAACAAAATAAAAAAGCCTGTTCCATCTCCATATGCCTGGCTGTGCCAGACAAAGGGATGGAATAGGCTTTAGCTCCTGTTCCACGGTACCACCCTTATTCACGCAAGATTGCGTGCACTCGTGACAGCCTAGGCTGCCGGTTTTGGTAACGAGTGATAGACACTCGGCAGATTTTACTTGGTTGCCCTTTCAAATCCGCGCTCCAGGGTGAGTTCATTTGATGCGGCATGGCCGGTTCTCAGCATTCCCGGCTCTCTGTTCATGCTTATCGCAAAAAATTACTTGTCCCTGTCTCCGCTTTTAACACTATGCAATTTAGCTGACTTGGTGTGCTTCCTGTTCGTAAACCTGTATTCCTTCCGCTACTACCTTCGCACGGAATTCACGCAGGATATTTTGCGTGTGTCTGCCTGGATTTCCTTCCCCGATGACTCTGCCATCAACTTTTACAACGGCAATGACTTCAGCTGCAGTCCCTGTCAGAAAAACTTCATCTGCGGTATATACATCATGGCGGGTAAACGGTTCCTCCTTCACCTCATACCCAAGGTCTCTGGCGATTTCAATTACTGCGTTTCTCGTGATCCCTTCCAGCGCACCTACATATCCTGGCGGTGTGAGGAAGGTGTTCCCTCTGACAATGAAAACATTATCAGCAGAACCTTCCGCCACATATCCCTGGTCATTCAGCATCAGTGCCTCGCTGACATTTGCGAGATGGGCTTCAATTCTTACAAGCACATTGTTCAAATAATTCAGTGATTTCACTTTAGGACTTAGCACATCCGGGCGATTCCTTCTAGTCGCGACTGTTACGATATCGAGGCCGCGCTCATAAAGTTCCTTCGGAAAAATAGCCAGCGGTTCAACAATGACCACGACATTTGCATTTGGGCATTTGTAAGGATCCAGTCCCAGGTCACCGACTCCTCTTGAAACAACAATCCGGATATAAGCATCTCTCAGTTTGTTCCGCTTTACTGTCTCGACTACGAGATCTGTAAAGTCCTCTTTAGAGTGTGGCATGTTCAGCATAATGGATTTCGCTGACCGATAGAGCCGGTCCATATGCTCTTCCATCCGGAAGATGTTGCCGCTGTATACCCGAATCCCTTCAAAAACACCATCTCCGTATAAAAAGCCATGATCATATACAGAAACCTTAGCATTTTCCTTGGTGACAAATTCACCATTCAAATAAATCCATTGCTCGGGCACGAATAACACTCCTTTAGTAAATAGACGCTTTAAATTATTAAAATTTAGTTTTAAAAAAATACAATTTTACTCAATTCGAAATTGATATAAAACTGTGTTCCCAATTGGCTGTGTACCAACTTGTTCTTATATTTGAGGATTATCTTACGCCCAATTTCAGCCCTCGTCAACCGGTATTTTTTAAATTATTTGATAATTTCGATTAGTTAGTTTATTTGTATACGCTTACATTGTTGATATATTCACATTTAAGAAAAAGAAAATTTTTTTTGCTGAAGCTAGATTTTATGGCGAATGATACTGCGAAACAGCGAAGATCAAAAAGAGGCTCATCCAGGAAAGGGCAAAAAAAAACTCACCTGCGATAGGTGAGTTTAAGGTATGTAGTTTAAATGGCGTCCCAGGAGAGATTCGAACTCCCGACCGCACGCTTAGAAGGCGTGTGCTCTATCCAGCTGAGCTACTGGGACATAATTGTTTTTTAAAGACAAGATTTATTATATTAGCCAAATGACTAAATGTCAACAGAAAATGAAAAACTTTTTTGAGGAAAGCCGGATGACTCCCCTCAAAAAAATATTATAGTGGTTTTATTGATTTTTGTGAAGGGAAAATTCCTGCCTCAAGCCGGGCAATTCACCCTTTTGGTACTCATAGATTCGCACAGTCGCCCGCTCGCCTTCAAGATCAAGGATGACATATGTCTGTTCCTTTCTTCCCCGCGGGAGCCTGATGCTCCCCGGGTTGATAAAAAGGACATCTTCAATCATTTCCGCACCAAGAAGATGGGAGTGCCCAAAACAAACAATCTCCGCTCCTGCTTCTTTAGCCTTATAAAATAAATTGACCAAAGTGCTCTTCACTGAGTATAGATGCCCATGTGTCACGAGGATTTTAGTCCCGCTGATTTCATGTATTTCTTCATCAGGAAAATCACCGTAAAAATCACAATTTCCTTTGACGGACTTAAAGTTTTTGATGGCTGGATCACTTTCAGCTAACTCAGAGTCTCCGCAATGAAGCATCAGATCAACATGCGAACCATGGAGCTGCCCGATGTGCTCAAGCATCTCCGCAGAGCCATGGCTGTCACTGACAATCAAAATTTTAGCCATGTTAAAAATCCCGCCCCTTTAGAGCCTTCTCTAATTCTTTTATAGCAATTGCCCGGTGACTGATTTTATTTTTTTCTTCGGAAGGAAGCTCCGCCATCGCTTTTCCCAATGAATCCACAAAGAAAATAGGATCATAGCCGAAACCGTTTGAGCCCCTCCGCTCCCGAAGGATATGCCCTTCACAAGTTCCAAAGACTGTCAGCGTCTCCCTGCCCGGTTCTGCCATCGCCAGTGAACAGCAAAATCTTGCAGACCGCTCGGAATCTGGCACCTCTTGAAGCTCTTTGAGTACCTTGTCGATGTTTGCCTCATCATCTTTTTCCAATCCTGCATAACGTGCAGAATAAACACCTGGACGGCCCTCCAGTGCATCCACCTCAAGACCTGAATCATCTGAAATGACTCTTGCTCCCAAAGCCCTGGAAATTGTTTCGGCTTTTAACACTGCATTCTCCTCGAATGTCGTTCCTGTTTCTTCAACATCCTCAAGCTCAGGAAAATCAATCAGCGTTTTTACCGTAAGGCCATATGGTAAAAACAGCTTCTCAAATTCCTTTGCTTTTCCCTTATTTTTTGTAGCGATAATGACTGTTTCCATTGAAGTACCTCTCCTAAGCCTTTTTTGCACTGTTGATCTTTGCAGAAAGTTCTTCGCCGAGTGCTTCCTTCTGCTTATCAAAAAGCTCCATGATCCCTTCCTGTGCCGCCGACAGCAGTTCCTGGAGCTGGCTGTATGAAAATGTCGCTTCTTCTCCTGTACCCTGGAGCTCGACAAATTCGCCATTTCCTGTCATCACGACATTCATATCAACATGTGCAGCAGAATCCTCGACATAATTCAAATCGACAACCGCCTGACCGTTTGCTAGGATGCCAACACTGGTCGCGGCAAGGAAGTCCGTAATAGGGAATGATGAAAGTTTTTTCTGCTTGCTAAGCTTATAAAGCGCCTGTGCCATAGCCACATATGCGCCTGTAATGGAGGCGGTTCTCGTGCCGCCATCTGCCTGGATTACATCGCAATCGACCCAGACTGTACGCTCTCCAATCGCTTCAAGATTAACCACAGCTCTCAGGGCTCTGCCAATCAAGCGCTGGATTTCCATCGTCCTTCCTGTGATTTTACCCTTTGCAGCTTCCCTGATATTTCTCTGCTCAGTCGCACGGGGCAGCATGGAATATTCAGCCGTAATCCAGCCCTTGCCTTCCCCTCTCATGAATGGCGGAACCCGGTCTTCGATGGAGGCAGTACAAATCACCTTTGTGTCTCCCACCGAAATCAGAACAGAGCCTTCCGGATGCTTTAAATAATCAGTTTCAATATGTATTGGTCTTAATTGTAAAGGTTCACGACCGTCAAATCGCATGTGTGTGTCCTCCTTTTGCGTATATGGGAATCAGCAGTTCCTGACTTCCTGGTCACAATAAATAAGAGGCAGCATCATGACTGCCTCTTCATATGTCTTTATTTAGTATACCAAACTCCAGCTATTAAAAACTACCAGTGTTAACTTTTTCAGGACGGGTAACCGGCTCAGAAAGCTTCTCGCCCTTTTCAGTCAGGACATCAGTGGCCCCCTTCACCGTTAGGGCAACTCTTTCGACACCTTCCTGTTCAGTCAGGGAAAGCACTAGCGAGTTCAGGATATGCTCAGAAACCATTTTTTCCTCAAAACTGCCGTAGATGGCTTCATTGAAATTCAAAGTAACCTTGCCGCCTTCGAATTTAGGTTTATCCAGCAGCTTTACATCATTCTGGAACTCAGAAAGAAGGTTGGATGCGTAGGACGGACCTTCAACCAGTTCGTTTACGATCGCAGTAATATTGTCATTCACATTGTTGCTTACACGGCGGGTTACAGGCACATAATAATATGCTCCTTCTTCACCGCCAACATAATAGACTGTTACCGCCTTCGTATTGCTGATATCAACTACATCGGAGTTATCCATATTGATTCCATCGGCACGGCTTAAGTCCTCGCCAATAGGAGTGCCGTTGACAGGCATTGCCTCAAGAGGTTCTCCATTCAGCTGGAGCTTAACCTTGTTCACACTGTCAAACTGGGTAAGTGTCCATGTAACAGCCTGGAGGATTTTCTTCTCATCTTCTTTTTTATAGCCCGCAAACTCTTTGGAAAAATCAACAATTGCTGTTCCATCCTTGATATTCACGGTCATCTGGGTGTCAGCTGGAAGGACAGCACGGAATCCATTAGGCAGCATCTCCTGAACTGGCCCATTGGCTACCAGATACTCAAGCGCCTGCTTGGCAACACTTTCGGTTTTTGGAAGCTCCATCGCCTGGGATACAACATACCCATTTTTATCAATCAAGTAAAGCTCTGTCTGGACTGTTGTTTCCACGGCTTCTGCTCCGTCCTGCTTAGTTTCAGCAGAAGTATTTTGATCGACAGCCTCCCCATCCTCCATGAAGGTAACATCCTGCGGCGGATCAATTTTCTTTTTTTCTTCCCCGCCAAACAGCCCGCAGCCGGACAAGAAGACAGTGGTTGCCAATGTTGCCGCAGTAACGATGACCGCTTTATTATTTTTTGACATATAAATCCCTCCAAAGACAGTTTGTACTATCATGTATACGAGCCTCACGATATTTTAGACCGCCTTTGAAAAAGATTTTTGTACAAACCATTTTCGAGAGTGATTAATGCTGCGGATACTAATTGTTTTTGAAGCTCTGGGATATGGACCTGCTCCTTTAGCACTTGTTTCATAACGATTCGAAGTTGTTTAAAAATTGCTGTTACTCTTTTTTTGCTGGCTAAAATATTTCCTTGAAACACAAAAAGGCCCCCGAAAATGGAGGCCTGTTTATCCCAATTTAACTTTTTCGATATTATCAATTGGCTGTTCGAGCCATTGTGAGGCAATGCTCCTGAAAATGGTCCTTGAGCCGGTCGTATAAAAAAGGTGTTCTGGCAGCCCTTCCCTGTCCGCAAACATGTCATTATGGCCGAGGATTGTACTCACTTCACGTGCAGTCTCCTCGCCTGAGCTGATCACCTGGACTTCCTCACCCATCACTTCTTTAATAAGCTGCTCGAGCAAAGGATAATGTGTGCAGCCCAATATCAATGTATCAAGGCCTTTATTGCGCAAAGGCTCCAGTGTCTCCATGACAACCTTCCTGGCAACAGTTCCGTTATATTCACCGCTCTCTACCAGGGGTACGAATTTCGGGCAGGCAAGGCTTTCTACCTTTGTTTTGCGGTTGATTGCTTTAAGCGCATGCTCATACGCCTTGCTTTTCACCGTGCCAATAGTGCCAATTATGCCAATTTGATAGTTCTCGGTTACCTTTATGGCAGTTCTGGCTCCCGGCTGGATCACGCCCAATACCGGAATGGAAAGTTCATTCCTGATTTCTTCCAGTACAACAGCAGTTGCCGTGTTACAGGCAATCACAAGCATCTTAATATTCTTTTCAAGCAGGAAGCGGGTCATCTCCCATGTGAATCTCTTCACCTCTTCGACAGGTCGAGGGCCATATGGGCAGCGTGCCGTATCGCCTACATAGATGATCTGTTCATAAGGCAGCTGGCGCATTACTTCCTTCGCTACTGTCAACCCGCCAACACCTGAATCAATGATTCCGATTGGTTGGTTCAAAAAACTCGCCTCATTCTCCACGCATTTCTTGATGTAATTTTGCTAATCCATTTTTCAGAGAAACGACCTCATCGCCGGAAAAATCCTTCAGCACCTCCTGAAGATAAGCCTGGCGCTTCTTGATTACTTCATCAATGATCCTCTCTCCCTCTCCAAGGAGATGGATGCGGACAACTCGTCTGTCATTAGGATCCTTAACCCGGACAACAAGTTCATTTTTTTCCATGCGGTCTACCAGGTCAGTTGTCGTGCTGCAGGCCAGGAACATTTTATTCGATAGTTCGCCAATTGTCATATCCCCATCTTCAAACAGCCACTGAAGTGCCACAAACTGAGGCGGGGTGATTGTATAATTGCTAAGGAGCTCACGGCCCTTTTGCTTAATGATTCCAGATATGTACCTTAAATCTTTTTCAATATCAGCAACTGTGTCAAGATCCTGATGATTTTGGATTCCTTCAAGATTCATCTGTAACAACTCCTAAATTTGCATTCGCCAATTTTATCTATCCAAAAACATAAATTCATGCTGTATGACGTTTGATCTTATTTTCCTATTGCCCTTATTTTCTACTTTTTTCGAGCAAATTTCAAGATAGAATTGAGAATTACAGCTTATATCGCCTGATTTTGGCCCTTTAAATATCTTAACCGGCCTCCCAAAAGGTTGGCCGGTCTAGATTAAAGTTCTAGCTCTCCCATACGCAGGAGCTCTACAACAGCTTGGGAACGCCCCTTTACACCAAGCTTTTGCATGGCGTTGGAAATATGGTTCCGAACCGTTTTTTCGCTGATAAATAATTCACTAGCGATCTCTTTTGTTGTTTTGTCTTGTACTAACAGTTCGAAAACTTCTCTTTCGCGTTTAGTGAGTAATGGCTTGTGAGTATATTCATTTTCCTTCAAGTATTGTAACCCTCCTTGCCTTCGCCAGCTGTGAACTGCGGGGTGGGTATAAATTTAGTCAACATATCATATGTGAAGGAAAGATTGGAGTGACAATAATTCAGGGGCTTCCTGAGCTTTTTTATAAAAATGTTCAAAATTTATTTCACAGCGGATTTCTTGCTGTTTGCAAGCAGCTTGCGCATCTCTTCTGACCACGGAACACCCTTGCCTGTTTTCTTGGATATTTGAACGATTGTTCCGCGTCCTGCAAGGCAGATCGCCCCGTCCGCCTTTTTTCCCATATAGTGTAAATCAACCGAGGAGTTGCCGATTGAATTTGCTTTTACATAAATCTTTAAATCTTCATCAAAATAAATCTGGCTTAAATAACCACACTGCAAATCCGCAACCACGGGGATTGTTTCATTTTCTGGCCTGACCCAATCCTGCATGAAGCCCTGGCTTTTGAAAAAATCGATCCGTGCCATCTCAAAATAAGTAAACGGAACCGTGTTATTCAGGTGGCCAAACATATCTGTCTCTGAAAACCTGACCTTCACTTCATGATAATACTCAAACTCTTTTTCCCAGCTTACGATGTCTTCGATATAATTGGTATTCTTCATTTATATGCCTCCTGATAACTGAATGAACATTCATTCTTTTCTTTATTATAAATATATTTGGATTTTTTGAAAATAATAAAGACCAGGATTATCTTAAAAAGTATCCTGGTCTGCTTTTTATGTGATTAATCATTATCAGCTGTTCGTTTAGCATAAATAATAAAACGGTCGGGAGCATTGCCTAAGTATGAAAAGGGGTAGCAGGTCGTTAACAGCAATTCCTCTTCGTTGTTTTGCAAGGTGATAATACTAGTATCCTCGGCAGACACAATTTTTGTTTTAATAATTTCATAAGCAAATTTCCCATATGGCATCTGCACGATCAGCTGATCACCTATTTTCAACTCTCCTGCCTTCCGAAAAACAGTATCCCGGTGACCCGATAGTACAATCTGGCCGTTTTGCTGAGGATAGTAGGAGCCTTTATAATGCCCTACTCCCTTTTCAAGATCATCCGGGTCGGTCCCCTCCACAATTGGCAATTCAGCAGCAATTTTGGGTATGCTCAATAAACCGGATGCTTCTCCGGTTTCAGGCTTGAATTCGTCATGTAACAGCATCTTCCTATCCTGTTTTACCAGTGCCTTTGCAGCTTGATAGGCTTCCTTTTCCTGCTGATCAGCAGCAAGAATCTGCCATAATCCTTTTCCGAGAACGAGCAATCCGCATATGACAACAACAAGAGCTATAATTTTTGTCCCTCGCATCTATATCTCCACTTATTTCCTTTTCTTCAGTATAGCAGATGGATGCTTTTGACCCAGTAGTTATTAATAGATTAAATATGAGGATTTTCGACAGCTTTATCTCTGAAAATAGCTGTTTTCGCAAAGATTGTTGCTATACCTATGTTGAATTTAGATCCTGTTGATTGTTGTGGAAGGCGCGAAGACTCCTTCGGGATGAAGCGGGACAGGTGAGACCCCGGAAGAAATGGTCCGAAAAGAAGGGACCATTTTTCCCCGCAGGAGCGAGAGCGACGAGGAGGCTCACCGCACGCCCCGAGGAAAGCGAAGTGCCTGGAACGGAAATCAACAGCATTTTACTGCAAAGCCTTCTTTGAAAAACATCTAGAAGGAGATTTATAAGCATATAGAATAGCAACAAAGTATTTGAAAAGAGCCTTGAACATAGCGGTGGATTAATTGGAGGGATGCTCAATGAAATTAGCCATGTTAACAGAATTGAAATACCAGATTTAAAGAAAAAACCCCCTTTTTCTTTTGAGGAAAAAGGAGGTTGAATCATTATACTTGATCGCTTCCGAAGAAGTTTTTGAATGCTTGAAGTGTTGTATCACGGTTCAAGGCAGCAATCGAAGTAGTCAATGGAATACCTTTAGGGCAAGACTGTACGCAGTTCTGTGAGTTACCGCAGTTTGCAAGTCCTCCGTCTCCCATGATTGTTTCAAGTCGCTCGCCTTTGTTCAATGCACCTGTTGGGTGAGCGTTGAACAGACGTACCTGTGATAGTGGCTGAGGCCCGATGAAATCAGACTTGCTGTTTACATTAGGGCAAGCTTCAAGGCACACGCCGCAAGTCATACATTTTGAAAGCTCATATGCCCACTGGCGTTTCTTTTCAGGCATGCGTGGTCCTGGTCCAAGGTCATATGTTCCATCGATCGGAATCCAAGCTTTGACACGCTTCAAGGAATCGAACATGCGGCTGCGGTCAACCTGCAGGTCACGCACAACCGGGAATGTTCGCATTGGCTCAAGCCTGATTGGCTGTTCAAGCTGGTCAACAAGCGCAGAGCACGACTGGCGCGGACGTCCGTTGATGACCATGGAGCATGCTCCACAAACTTCCTCAAGGCAGTTCATATCCCATGCGATTGGAGTTGTAGCTTCACCCTTCGCATTCACCGGATTACGGCGGATTTCCATCAATGCTGAAATTACGTTCATATTTGGACGGTAATCTAATTCAAACTCTTCCTGATAAGGGGCTGAATCAGGAGTATCCTGACGGCTGATAATAAAACGAACAGTTTTCTTCTCTGACATCCCTCATTACTCCCCTTTCTTCTTAGAATAATCGCGCTTACGCGGCTGGATCAATGAAGTATCAACGTCTTCATAGTGGAATGCTGGCGCAGAGTCTGATGCAACAAACTTCGCCATCGTTGTTTTCAAGAAGTCCTCATCATTACGATCAGGGAATTCCGGTTTATAGTGAGCTCCACGGCTTTCATTACGGTTATAAGCTCCGATTGTGATAACACGCGCAAGCTGAAGCATATTTTGAAGCTGGCGAGTAAACACTGCGCCCTGGTTGCTCCATTTAGCTGTATCGTTAATGTTGATGCGCTTGTAGCGCTCCATCAATTCTACGATTTTCTCATCTGTCTTTAACAGTCGGTCATTGTAACGTACAACTGTCACGTTGTCGGTCATCCATTCACCAAGCTCTTTGTGGAGGACATACGCATTTTCAGTTCCATCCAATGACATCACATTCTGCCACTTCGCTTCTTCTTTTTGAACATGCTCGTCAAAGATAGAAGATGAAATAGCATCGGAGCTCTTCTCCAGCCCGTTGATGTAACGGATTGCATTCGGTCCGGCGACCATACCGCCATAGATTGCAGATAATAGAGAGTTAGCGCCAAGACGGTTCGCACCGTGCTGAGAGTAATCAACTTCACCAGCTGCAAATAGCCCAGGAATATTCGTCATTTGGTCATAATCAACCCATAGTCCGCCCATAGAATAGTGGACCGCAGGGAAGATTTTCATAGGGACTTTTCTAGGATCATCACCCATGAATTTTTCATAGATTTCAATGATACCGCCAAGCTTGATATCAAGCTCTTTTGGATCTTTATGCGAAAGGTCAAGATAAACCATGTTCTCGCCGTTGATTCCCAGCTTCTGGCTTACGCAAACGTCAAAGATTTCACGAGTTGCGATGTCACGAGGAACCAGGTTGCCGTATGCAGGATACTTCTCTTCAAGGAAGTACCATGGCTTACCGTCTTTATACGTCCATACTCGTCCACCTTCACCACGTGCAGATTCACTCATCAGGCGCAGCTTGTCGTCGCCAGGAATCGCAGTAGGGTGGATCTGGATGAATTCACCATTAGCGTAATAACCGCCCTGCTGGTAAACGATCGCAGCAGCAGAACCAGTATTGATGACAGAGTTAGTAGTCTTGCCAAAGATGATTCCAGGGCCGCCAGTTGCCATGATGACTGCATCTGCAGCAAAAGATCTGATTTCCATTGAAGTCAGGTTCTGTGCTACAACCCCGCGGCACACACCTTCATCATCCTTAACGATTCCGAGGAATTCCCAGCCTTCGTATTTCGTAACAAGGCCAGCTACCTCATGGCGGCGAACCTGCTCATCCAAAGCGTATAACAGCTGCTGGCCGGTTGTAGCACCTGCGAATGCAGTACGGTGATGCTGTGTCCCACCAAAGCGGCGGAAGTCAAGAAGGCCTTCAGGGGTACGGTTGAACATTACACCCATACGGTCAAGAAGGTGGATGATTCCTGGTGCTGCTTCAGCCATTGCTTTTACAGGAGGCTGGTTGGCAAGGAAGTCACCGCCGTAAACTGTATCATCGAAGTGCTCCCACGGGGAGTCACCTTCACCTTTTGTATTTACTGCACCGTTGATTCCGCCCTGTGCACAAACAGAGTGTGAACGTTTTACCGGCACAAGTGAGAATAGCTCAACAGGTGTTCCTGTTTCAGCCACCTTAATAGTGGCCATTAAGCCAGCCAGACCGCCGCCGACTACGATAACCTTACCTTTACTCATTGTGACTCACTCCCTTAAATCCATGTCTGTCTTACAAATCCGATCAATTTATACAAATGCCAAGATTGCGCGCACACCCACAATTGATAGCGCAATGAATACTCCGATAGTGATGTAAGTGGAAATCACCTGTGCACGAGGCGTAACCGTGATACCCCAGCTTACAAAGAATGACCACAATCCGTTAGCAAAGTGGAAAGTAGTAGAAATGACACCAATCAGGTAGAACCAAAGCATGAATGGCTCAGCAAGAATCGTCTCCATCATCTGGAAGTTCACTTCTGCACCAAACGCAGCCGCGATACGTGTTTCCCAGACGTGCCATGCGACAAAGATCAGTGTGATGACACCGGACACACGCTGAAGCATGAACATCCAGTTCCTGAAATATCCATATTGGCCTATATTGTTCTTAGCTGTAAAAGCAATATAAAGTCCGTAGATTGCATGGAATAATAATGGTAAGAAGATGATGAAAATTTCTAGAAAATACCTGAAAGGCAGCTGCTCCATAAAATGAGCCGCATTGTTAAATGATTCTTCTCCCCCCGTAGCAAAATGGTTGACTACAAGGTGCTGCGTAAGGAAAAGACCTACTGGAATGACACCCAGCAGCGAGTGCAGCCTCCGCCAATAAAACTCTTGTTTACCTGCCATATGTATACCCCCCTTGAAATTTGGCCGTGATGTCCAGGCTTCTCTCCCTAACCCTATTAACCTTACAGATCGAATAAACCCAACATCAAATTACTAAACAAATAAACAAATCTTACAATTATGTGACATGTTCATTTTACTCCCATCATAATAGAGCGTCAAGAAAACGGATACATAAAAATGCTTATATAACGAAAATTTTTTAAATATATTGATATTGTAAAAATGCCACTTTCTAATTATTTTATCGTCTGCAAGAGTATATTAAAATAATAGTATTGTCTTATATAATCACGATTCATTTTTTTTTGCAGGTGAAAATTTTAGCCTGTAAGAAAATGGGTATGGTATTAACATGAAAAAAATCCAATAAAATTTCTAATGTGCCTGCAATACTTTGGACCTGGGCAGACTGCCATCAGTGGAAAATGATTCTTGCATAGGCTTTGTTAATGCTGCATGATGAAGTATAAACCCTGTTGATTGTAGTGGAAGGCGCGTAGACTCCTCCGAAAATGCTACCGCATTTCCATCGTGCGTGGGTAAACTCGCAGAAGCCTATTCAATGTCCTGCGGGCGCAGCTGGACAGGTGAGACCTAGGTAGAAATGAACCGAAAGAAGGTTCATTTTACCCCGCAGGAGCAAAGCGACGAGGAGGCTCAGCGCCAGCCCCGCGGAAAGCGAAGCGCCTGGAACGGAAATCAACCGCCCTGTTAAACAGAGCCTTTATAAAAACCAAAATGCCAATGCAATCACGGAACAAAACTAAAATTTAACAGTAATGAAATACAGAATCCCTGGTTGTTTTTTTAGCAAATTGTTTATAATAGAATCATAGAAAGAGGGGAAAATATGAGTGAATTAACAACTTCAGAGCAGCAAGCTGGAAGCGAGGCCCTTACCGTTTCCCAATTTGGCTATGAGCTTGTGAGGGAGATCCTGATTCCCGAGCTGCTCGGCAAAGATACCGCAGAAATTCTTTATTGGGCAGGAAAACGCCTTGCCCGGAAATACCCGTTGGCCGACCTGGACGAAACCATCCGTTTTTTCCATGATGCAGGCTGGGGCAGACTGATAATCAAGGAAGAAACACGAAAAGAAATGGTGCTGGAACTTGGCAGCGAGCTGATTTCCTCTCGTTTAAAAAATAATCCCAACACCACATTCCAGCTTGAGGCAGGCTTTCTCGCACAGCAAATCGAGCTGCAAAAGAAAGCAACAGCAGAAGCCTTCGAACACCCCAATAAGCGTTCATTCCGCATTCAATTCACCATCAAATGGGACAAAAACGACTTTATTAATGAATGAGTAACGGTCACTGAAGGATTTTGAATTCAGTGTGCAAGTAGAGGAATTATATTGCTAACACTAGCGGCGAGGCCAGGGAAATTTATTTCTCTGGTTTTTTTGGTTTAGAAGTATGGTTTAAATTACGTTTTTCTTGAGCCCATTGGACAAGAGCCTCAAAATCTTCAGGCATTTTGTAAATCCGGCCCTTAGTGCAACCGTCTATTGGAAGCTTCATAGCTGACAGCATATTTCCCATAGCTCGCGAATTTTCTAACAGGATGAATTTACTCATTTCCGAATTTGTTAGAGTTTGGCTGATAAGAAGAAAATAATCAATCACACTTGTATAATGAGCAGTTTTAGAGTGAATTGAGCAATGAGAGCAAACCCATTTACGTTTCAACCGCTCCATTCCAAAAGCAGAGCAAGAAGGACATCGAACTCCCTTTTGAAGGTCAGCTAATGATAGTGAATATTTAGAGAGCAGCGAAGGGTAGTGTGGCTTGTGTTTTTTGACGAGGGTTTTGGAGAGTTTTTTAATTTCCTTTTCTGTAAAGAAGTCGCTTAAAGTAGAGCTATCCATTTTCTTGATTCTATCGACAAGGATATCCCCTTTTATAACATACTTATAAAGTTTAAGATCATTGGTTTTAATTATCGTTGCGGAATTGCTGATGGCAACCAGGGTATAGATGGGAGGGACTTTGAAATTGTTTTCTATAAGCCATCTCTTAAGATGCCATTTTTGATTTTTGACTTGAATCACTGGATTATCAAATGCCTTTTCTTTCTCTTGCTTTGTTTGGATCATTTGCTCGGAATCTTTTTCAAAGAAGATGGTACCCGAGAAGTTTTTTGTCTCAATGAGAAGAATATACCGATGGGTTATTATGAGGGTGTCAATCTGGAAATGCCATGTGCCATCCTGCAGCCTTATATCTCTAATAATCCAATAATCTTTTTCGGGCAAGAAGCTTAAACGGTAATCCGTTTGCAGTTCCCCTTTATACCCTGCCCACCAGCCTTTGTAATCCTCCTCAATTTCCCCCCTTCTCGGACAATTTTCCTTAAGTCTGCTTAATAATGCCTCATACATTCTCAATCTAATTGGATAAATTCTATCTTTTACAATCATGCGAATCCCTCCTCCGGTATTTTTCATAAGAATTCTTTAAAAATATTTAGATTCCTGCCCCCATATAATCACAATCTTGAACTTTCTTTGACAAAACAATTATTTAGATCAGGTAAACTTGGATTTCTCAATAGTAGAAAGGTGTTTTAAGGAGGTATGAAAATTTATTCACCAGTAGGAAAGGATTTTTGACTAGTAGGAGAAGTTTTTTGACTAGTAGGAACAGGTTTTTCACCAGTAAAAGAGATTTATTCACCAGTAAGCGATTTCCGACCGATTTCCAACCAATTTTCTACCCGATTTTCACCCCAAATCCCAACAAAAAAAGCCCCCCAAACCCGGAAGGCTTTCCAATCCACAACTTATTTCGTCTTCACTGACTCTGAATACAATTCAAACGCTTCGTGCAGGGCTTCTACTGCATGAACCATCTGCTCCTCTTCAAGTACGGTTGATACCTTGATTTCGGATGTGCTGACCATTTTCACCTGGATGCCGTTGCCTTCAAGCACTTCGAACATCTTGGCTGCTACACCCGGGTTGGATACCATTCCGGATCCTACGATCGACACCTTCGCAAGGCCTGTTTCAGATTCAATTTCCTTGTAGTTCAGCACTTCTTTATTACTGTCCAATACATCCAAAGTTTCAGCCAGATCATTGCTCTTGATGGAAAAAGAAATGTTGGCAGTGTTAGCTTCTGTGCGGCTTTGGACGATAATGTCGACGTTGATATGATGCTGGGCCAATGTTGTAAAAATAGTGGAAAGTCCTTTCAATGATGTGCTCACTCCAAGGACTGATACTCTCGTGATTTGGTCTTCAAACGCGACTCCGCGCACTACTAAATTCTGTTCCATTCCAATCTCCTCCTCAATGATCGTGCCTCTTTCTCTCTCCATGCTGGATCTTACCTCGATCGGCAGTCCATAGTTCTTGGCGAATTCCACCGCACGCGGATGGAGCACGCCTGCTCCAAGGTTTGCAAGCTCAAGCATTTCATCATAAGAAACACTCAGCAGCTTCCTTGCACTTTTCACATATCTTGGGTCTGTTGTAAACACACCGGTGACGTCTGTATAAATATCACACTTATCAGCCTTTAAAGCGGCTGCCAATGCAACAGCCGTTGTATCAGAACCGCCGCGGCCCAATGTCGTGATCTGGCCGTCATCTGTCACTCCCTGGAAGCCAGCCACAATCACAACTCTGCCGTCCTTTAAATCGCCAGCAATCCTGTCTGTTTCGATATCAAGGATTCGAGCGTTGCTATGCACTGCTTCAGTTTTGATGCCCGCCTGCCAGCCGGTATAGGAAACAGCTTCGATTCCCATTTGCGCCAGCGCCATTGAATAAAGGGCAATCGTGATCTGCTCGCCAGTTGTCAAAAGCATATCCATTTCTCGTTTTGATGGAGCGGTGGAGATTTCATTCGCCATATCGACCAGATGGTCCGTTGTTTTACCCATTGCTGAAACGACGACAACCACATTATTTCCATTTTGCAATTCTTCTGCAGTCCTGCTGGCTGCATTCTTGATTTTTTCAACACTGCCAACCGATGTTCCGCCAAATTTCTGTACAATTAATCCCATAATTTCCTTTCCCCTGCCTTTTCTTTCTATTTTTTCTGCCTCTAAAAAAGAGCTTCATGGATTAGCCGCATATGTATTTTTTCCCTAAGGCTTGATTTGCATGACAATCTGTTTTCACAGATTCAAAGAAAATTGCCTTTTAAAAACAAAGCTCTGTTAAACTAGGCTGTAGATTTTCGTTCCAGGCGCTTCGCTTTCCTCGGGGCGTGCGCTGGGCCTCCTCGTCACTTTGCTCCTGCGGGGTCTCACCTGCCCGCTTCATCCCGAAGGAGTCTTCGCGCCATCCACTCCAATCAGCAGGGTTTAAAAACCAGCATTCAGCATTAACAGAGCCAAATACAAAAAAGCAATGAGAGTGGCTCCCATTGCTTTATAAACGTGTATATACGCTGCAACATGAGATAGCACTCCAAGACGGCAAATCTTGACAATCCAGCGTTTATTCAACGAAGGACCAGCGGGAAAAAATATAGGCTCTCCCCCACTTCGGCGAACGTCCCCTTTCAAAGCCCTTCCCGGAATCCTATTATTCTCCAGGCTTTTACTCTTGAAGCTCGCACCTCTATCTTCACTTTAATGCTCTAAAGTGATAGCAATATGAAATTTTCCTCATTATAGCACACAAAAAAATAGAATGCTACTATTAGTTTTGCAATTTTGTGTGCAATTCCTGTGCAACTACTGCCGGCAATCCAGCCGCCGCCAGCTCCTCGATGGTCGCTTCCTTCATTTTTTTCACAGAGCCAAAATGCTTCAGCAATGCTTTTTTCCGCTTCTCGCCAATGCCCGGAATCTCATCAAGCAATGATTGAAAAGCACTTTTCCCCCTAAGCTGGCGATGGAACGTAATCGCAAAGCGGTGGACTTCATCCTGTATCCTTTGCAGGAGATAAAACTCCTGGCTGTTCCTTGGCAGGCTGATGATCTGCAGTGGATTCCCATATAACAGCTGTGATGTCTTGTGCTTATCATCCTTTGCCAGCCCGGCGAGGGGGATATCAAGCCCAAGCTCATTTTCCAGCACATCGCGCGCCGATTCGATATGGCCTTTACCGCCATCGATTATGACCAGGTCCGGAAGAGGAAGCCCTTCCTTCAGGGCTCTTGAATAGCGCCTTCTCACGACCTCGCGCATCGATTCATAATCATCCGGTCCCTTGACTGTCTTGATTTTATATTTTCGGTACTCCCTTTTTTCAGGCTTGCCGTCAATAAATACGATCATCGCCGATACCGGGTCAGTTCCCTGGATGTTCGAGTTATCGAATGCCTCAATTCTATGCGGCGTATAGATGCCCATTTGCTGCCCGAGGTTCTCGACTGCCTTGATAGTCCGCTCTTCATCGCGTTCAATCAGCGAGAACTTCTCTGTTAAAGCAATGCCTGCATTTTTGGATGCCAGGCGGACAAGGTCTTTTTTCTGGCCACGCTGCGGCTGGAGCACTTTCACCTCAAGCAGCGCCTCTGCCATTTCAGTATTCACGCCTTCTGGGACAAGAACTTCCTTCGGCTTGAAGTGCTCAGTCTTTGAGTAAAACTGGCCAAGGAAAGAAAGGATGTCTTCTTCTGGTTCATTGTGCAGCGGGAACATAGAAACTTCACGCTCGATCAATTTTCCCTGGCGGATAAAAAATACCTGGACACACATCCAGCCTTTATCGACTGCATAGCCAAACACATCGCGGTCGGTAAAATCTGTGCTCGTCATCTTCTGCTTTTCCATCGTTGCTTCAATATGGGCAATCTTGTCACGGAATTCCTTTGCCCGCTCAAAATCAAGATCCTCGGCTGCGGCAGCCATTTTCGATGTTAAATCGGCTTTAATCTCCTTAAAGCCGCCATTCAAAAAGCGAGTGATCTCATCCGTGATCGTCTTGTACTCTTCCCTGCTTACATCCTTCACACACGGAGCAAGACACTGGCCCATATGGTAATAGAGGCATACTCGGTCAGGAAGGGTAGAGCATTTCCTGAGCGGATAGATTCTGTCCAGTAGCTTTTTCGTTTCATTTGCTGCCTGGACATTTGGATAAGGCCCAAAATATTTGCCGCTGTCTTTTTTTACCTTGCGGGTAATGATCAGCTTAGGATGGCGCTCGGCGGTGAGCTTGATGAATGGATAGGATTTATCATCCTTCAGCATGACATTGTATTTAGGGTCATGCTTCTTGATCAGATTGATTTCAAGGACAAGCGCCTCCATATCCGAGGAGGTAACGATATACTCAAAGTCCTCTATTTCATTCACAAGGCGCAGCGTCTTGCCATCATGCGAGCCGGTAAAATAGGAACGGACTCTGTTTTTCAGGATTTTGGCTTTCCCTACGTAAATGATCGTCCCCTGCCGGTCCTTCATCAAATAACACCCTGGCTGTGCCGGAAGAAGCGCCAATTTATTTCTAATATTATCGTTCATCCTTTTTCACCTCCTGCTATGGTATCCATTTATATAAAATAATCTCATGATAGACTGGATCAAAGACTTTATCAGAATCGAATTGTTTAAATTTTTTCACCTTGCCGTCCATATCAATGCCCTGCGCCTCAAAACCTTGTACTACACTGCCAGTCAAATAGACCGTTCGGCCTTTGTATAAGTCCATGTCATGGAGGAAGACATTGTAAGTGTACACCCGTTTATGAGGGAATGGCATATCCAGATACTCAAGCACTCTCGTTTCCTCCCAGGTGTATAAAACGAAGTCTCCCTCCTGGTCTTCCAGGAAACTGGCCAGCTGGTAGACAGCAGGCTGTTCGACGGCCTGTTTTTTCACCAGACTTGCCGCGGTCATTGCCTGGGCAATAACAAGTACCAGAATCATCACTCCGGCAAAGAAGCTCTCCCGCTTCCTGAAAAAAGCAAACATTCCCAGCAGCAATATCAGCAGCGCAACCGGTAGGATATGCCTTGGCTTATCAATGTTTTGCGCAAAAAATGCCCAGCTGCCATAAGCAAGCAACATGATGGCTCCCAGTGCAAAAGGCTGCCCGGGATAATTCCGGCCATTTTTACCAGGCAAAAAAATAAATATGCCGATAACTATATATAATACCACCAAAACAGGTGTTCTTGAAAATATTCCCCACCAAAAAATATTGGTAAACAAAAAAATCTTTAACCTCATAAAAAAGGAGAGCTCGCTGGAAGCAGTAGTGCCGCCCCAATCCTGAAAATGGCCTCCGGTGAATCCAAAGGCAAGCTCAAGAAAATTAGTGATGCCTCCTTCTGAAAAAACCAGCGCGGCAACCCAAATGAGCTGAAATCCTGCGGCGATTGCCGTGTATTTGATAATGCCCGCCAAGCTGATTTGCCCGTCCCTCCACTTCTTAATAAGCAGATAAAGCACTCCAACACCCATTGGAATATAGCTTAGTCTGACTCCAAGAAGGATGCTGAATAATAGCAATGGCAGCAGCGTCCATTTTCCGGGTTCTTTTTCAGATGCGACTGCAATACTCCAAAAATACCACCAGAAAACAGCGAGTGCTGCCCCTTCAGACATCGGTTCATTTACAATCACAAGCGGGTAGCTTGCTGTGTAGATCAAAGCGGCTGTAAGGAACGCATGCGGACGGGATATCAACCTGGAACCCAGAAAAAATACTGGGATGATCGAGCTAGCGTAAATCAGGATATTGAATAGCACAAGGGCTTGTTGAGGCTGGCCGGCAACCCCTTTCAGGAGCATTCCGCCCAATATGAAATAGGGGTAGCCAGGGAAATGCGGCTGCATAGCCCTAAGATCATATCTTTCCAATGCAAGCGAAAAGTCTACTTGATCCCATGAAGCAGCAAAGGGGTTAAGATAATTCAGCTGGACATAGAGCACGTACAGGATTGCTGCCAGTCCGGCCATATATACAACTGAATTTTTCCATATCATATATGACATTTTTCATTCACCAACTATCTTAATTCCGCAAGGCAGACTCCTTGCGTATGAAAAAAGTACAAGGAAATTCCCTGTACTTTTTGGAGAGAGCAGTATCTGTTTTTTCGTTATTTCACCTGAGGCTTCAAAACATTGACTTGCTGATCGGCTGCCTTTTCTTTCTTCGTGCTTCTTGAGGAAGTAAGAAGGAAGATACCTGCAAAATAACCGATGTAAGCAATGACTTCTTCAATTGATGGCATGGATGAATAACCGAACAATGCCTTCAAAAAGATTCCAACATCCCCTGATAATAGCGGGGCGACTCCATTGTCGCGAACATAGTGGGCATAATCGATCGGGTGCTCTGGCATCAGCCATGTAATATCATACACATGCGGCATGACACTGCCGATCAGGTTGATATCCTGCATCATGGAAATCGCCTGTACAAGAAGGCCTGCTGAAATCAAAATGATGAATGCACCAGTAAGCTGGAAGAAGGTTTTTAGCTTCACCTTCATTGTTCCTTTAAAGAACATATAGGATACGACGACAGCAATCAATGTTCCTGTAATAGCTCCCCAGCCCTGCATCGCAGCTCCGATATTACCGCCCGTGATTGCAGCGAAGAAGAATACAGTTTCAATTCCTTCACGCAATACAACAAGGAAGGAGTGGATGACCATACCGACAATATTTCCGGTTGAAATGAATTTGTTCATTTTCCCTTCCATATTGCCCTTCAGATTTTTGCTATGGCTTGCCATCCAGAACACCATTTGTGTCAGAAGGACTGTGGAAACAATCATGATTCCTATTTTGAGGTAAATCTCACTGCCCATTGCTGCGAATCCAGTGAAGACGACCTGGAACAGGATCGCGACGCCAACGCTCGCCAGCACTGCCAGTCCTGCCCCCAGCCAGACATACTTCGTATATTTGGAGTGATCCATCCTCTTTAAGTATGTGGTGATGATCCCGATGATTAATAACGCTTCCAATACTTCACGAAATGTAATCAATAATGCTTGTATTTCCATAGCCTATACTCCCCTCTCCAAGGTGTGGTCTAGCTTTTATGCTCTTCTTTTTCTAATGCCGATGAAAACTACTGCTGCAATAATGCCGACAATGATGATAATGGGAATCCAGTTTCGGACATTGGATAGATCTGTCCATTCTTTCTTTCCCGTGCCTTCCTCTTCAACCGTATCTGTGAAGTGGCCGACTTCAAGGCTCGCAAGATTGAATTCCTTTTGCAGAGAATCAAGGATGTCCTGCTTGCTGTTTTTAAATGCTTCTATGTCTGATGGCTTCTTGCCAACTCCGAACAGTCCTGGATTTCCAAGGGCTGCAAGAGCTGCATCAAAATCAGCCTTCATTTTTTTATCTGCTTCCGCATTGTTTGCTTCTACCTTAGGTGATAACGCTTGATATGTAGCAAAACCCTTCGCCAGAAGTTTTTTGGAAGTGTCATACTCGTCGAAATTATTTTCAATACTTTCAAGTCTTCTCGCAATATTCAAAACGAGGAGCTTTTCCATGTTATCAATGGCCGCTTCCTTGTCTTCAGCCTTGAGGCTTTTCATAATAACTTCTCCGGGTTCTGTCCCCATGTGCATGTCAACTTCTTCTTTCACTGTTTCAAACAGGGACGTTGCCGCCGAAAAATTCGGAGGGTCTTCATCTAATTTCAACTGCATTTCCTTATAAACCTCAGCAACCTTCTCTTCATTCGGATCTCCGTATGAATAGGCGCTTGCCGGCTGTGGATTGCCGTTAATGAGAATCAGTATCAGTGAAAAGCAAAAAAATATAGCCTTTTTCATTTGTTTCCCTCCTACAATGATAATGATAATGATTATCATTTTGAATGTCAATCATATTTGATAATCGTCATTTTTTTGTCACTATTTTTACTGCTTTTATGCTGGTAACTGACTTGGCCGGGTTTGGCTGCTGCTTTTTTTACAGGCCTGGACATTTCTCGAAATACAGCCGGAACAACGTTTGTCATATACCTTCGGAAGGAGATAAAAGAAGTTCCCGTCGTCCTGACCTGGTACTGAATTGGTATCTCCATTACCCGAAAGCCTTTGCGCACAAGGTTCAGCGTCAGTACCTGCGCATAATTATAATCATGGATGATTTCCGCATGCTCCAGCACCGGACGTGAAAAGGCACGCATCCCTGATTGTCCGTCATAAAGCCACTTTCGTAAAAGCAGGGTTTGCAGGAAGGTGAAAAAATAATTTCCCATCCTGCGGTGGAATTTCATGCCTTTTATTGTGCCCATAAAGCGGGATCCCATTGTATAATCTGCTTTATTTTCAAGAATGGGCCTCACCAGATCGGGGATTTGCACAGCCGGATATTCTCCGTCGGCATCAATCATTACTCCCACATCGGCACCAAGCTTAAAGCATTCTTCAATTCCAGTTCTAACCGCGGCGCCAAGTCCGCGGTTCTTTTCAAAACTGATTATATAGTCTGCTCCAGCTTTTTTTGCTTCCAAAACCGTCTCGTCTGTTGAGCCATCGTCAATGACAAGGACCTCAACTGCTTCCGCGCCAGCAAATTCACGCGGAATATTTCCAATGACCTCCCCGATGGATTCTTCTTCATTAAAAGCGGGCAAAAATACGATAATTTTGCTCAAATCATTTCTCTTCCTTCTGTTCTGTGATTGCATCCATTAAGACCTTCCCTCTGCTGTTCGCCGGGTAAGGGGCACCGAGCAAATAGGAGATAGTCGGGGCCATGGATACGAGGCTGTGCTTCTCCTGGACTTTATTGCCTCTGGCGATATGAGGGCCATGCATGAAAAATGGCACAAATCTTTCTCCTTCATCAAGATGTCCATGCCCGCCAATCCCATCTGCTTGTCCATGATCCGCACAGATGATGAGTGTGGTATTCTCCATTTTGCCTTCAGCTTCTAGCCACTGGACAAAATCTTTAATCAGCGCGTCAGCTTCTTCAATTTTTTCAATATAATCTTCATAAAGGACGCCGCGGCTATGCCCTACCTGATCTGTCCCGATCATCTGGACGATAAACAAGTCTGGATCCTGCTCCTTCATGATTTTCCTTGCTTTAGCAAGCATATTGGGATCTGCCTTGTCCTTGTGCATAACCGCTGTGACAGTCTCGACATCACTGCCCATGGCATCGACAAGATGGGCTATTCCCAGCAGTCTTCCCCGCTTGCCTACCTTTCTGAGGGAATCAAATATGCTTTCAGTTTTAATCCCAAGTCTCCACACCATATTAGAGGTGATTCCATGCTCGAATGGATAGGTCCCTGTGAACATCGAGCTGAAACATACGACGGTGCGGGCAGGATAAAGTGTCTCCATATTTAAATATTCTGTGCCATTCTCTTTCAAGCTGTCCAGAAATGGAGTATTCGCTTCATAAAACCGCTCTTTTCGCATTCCATCAATAACAATGACGATAACCTTTTCCGAAAGGCCATTTTCCGGAATGTCCGGACCGGTATCTTTCGTGAAGGTTTCATATGCTTTTGGCTTCCAATCAAATAAATACTTATGAAGGATAAAAGTGAAGACTAACACAAATACATAGAATAGACCTAGGTTTGTATAATCCATTCCTTTACTCATTGCTAAAATATTGTAGGAAAGCTCCCATATTGATAAGAGCAATAATACCTTCGGCAGCTGTTCCTGGGCATTTCCGCTTGTTGAATCACTATTTTTCAGGACAAGCTTCCAGAATCTCGTAAAGTTCAGCCATGAAGTCCCGATTCTTAAATGATAGTAAAGAGTTCCCCAGAAAAAAACTGTAAAGAAAAAATAAAGGCCGGCAGCAAAGAACAGCAGACCAATATTCAGATTGGGCCAAATGGTGATAAAGACTATAAAAGGAATCCATAGATAGTTTCTCAAAAACAAAGGAAAATCATAAATAAAATAGATAACAAACAGCGGAAGAATCGTCAGCATCGCTAACAGCAAATCTGCAATCCTTTCAGTGCTGCTTAAATCACCGAGGTGGAATAATAGCATTGTACCAACGGTGAAGATAGGCGTGAAAGGCTTGCCCTCATTCAGCAGATTCCAGCATCGGGCCGCGAATTTTTCGAATTTAGAAGCACTTTTCATGATTCGTTGCCCCTTTCTCTTGTCCATTTTTTTAGTAAATGTATCGGCACAGGAAAGGCAGCCAAGGCTGCAGCACCGACAATAAAGGTAAATATATATTTTAATCCATGCGTGATGATGGCAGCAGAATAAGCTTTTTCAGCTCCCAGCCCCGCAGCACCGAGGGCAAAAATCATCACAGCTTCATAGCTGGCGATCCCGCCCGGCGTAATCTGGAAGATTTGGCCGGCAACCGTTATGCTGTTCACCCATACAGCCTGAATAAAATGGAAGTCGTTATTGCCATTCAGGACAACTCCATAAATCACAGCGGCTTCAAGTATCCAGCTGATAAGGGTCAATGCTAGTATCGATAACCCACGCCAACCTGAGAATGCACTTTTCAATAGATATAAATGCTTGATGAAAAACTTCCTGAATATCATTAGCAACATTAAAAATACAGCTACTCCCCCAGCGATAAAAGGAATTAAGGGAGCCGCATTTATTGGCAGCTCCAAGAACGCCAGGCCGGCAAAAGCCATCAAGAATAAAATAGCAGTATCCAAAAGCCTCAAAACAATTACACTATGGAAGGCTTCATCAGCTGGTATCCTTGATTCCCTTGCCTTCAGAATCCCGATCCTTGCAAGATCACCGGCTTTAACCGGCAGAATATGATTTAACAGCAAGCTGTAAAACAGGCCATACATGCAGGTTTTCAGGCTCGCCCTGTTTTTCAGGTACATTTTCCAGGCAATTCCCCTTGCCAGGAACGCAAGAAAATAGCTGAGAAATATCAGCAAAAGCACAATGGGTCTTGAGGCTAGCATTTTTATCTCTGCAAACAGGTTCCCGGCATCCAGAAAGAACCATGTCAGCATAAGAAAAGAGGTGATAAGCACTACTGAAATTGCTGGTTTGATTAGCTTTTTAAAGGAATTTTTCATATTGTTCAGCCCAGCGAACCGTTTTTTCAATTCCTTCACTAAAATCGACCTTAGGTGCATATCCCAGCACTTCTGCAGCAAGCGAAATGTCTGCCCATGTCTGGTCAACATCCCCGGCACGCTCACCTTCATGCTTCACCTTCATATCAGGATAATGCTTTTTAAGCTCTGATAAAAGCTCATCCATAGAAACAGGCCTTCCTGATCCTATATTTAAAATTGAACTTCCTTTGAGATTTGTTAAAGTGAGGCTGATGCCATTCACTATATCACTGACATATGTATAATCTCTTGAGCCGCCCTGGCCGAAAACGGTAATTTCTTCACCATTTTTAAGCTTCTTGATAAAATTGGCGATCGCCATATCTGGTCTCCCCCATGGTCCATATACCGTGAAAAAACGGAGGATTTTGATATCCAGCCCGTATAGGTGGCCATATACATGACAAAATGACTCTGCAGCATACTTTGAGGCTGCATATGGCGATATCGGTTTTCCTGAGGCCATATCCTCTTTAAAGGGAATATTCTTGATATTACCGTAAACAGAAGAAGAGGATGCAAAAATGACCTGCTTAACGCCGGCCTTGGCAGCTCCATCCAGCACATTTACAGTTGCTTTTACATCAAAATCTATATATTCAAGCGGCCGAAGGATAGAGTAAGCCACTCCGGGCAATGCTGCGAGATGGACAATGGCATCAGGGGATATTTGCTTTATTGAAGCGATTGTTTCTTCGCGGTCCAGCAAATCATTTTGATAAAAAGAGTACTCCCCAGCTTCCTTTATTATATCAAGATGCTGGCGCTTTCTCTCAGGAGGATAATACGGATGAAGATTATCCAGTATGACTACCTCATGCTGTTCCTCAAGCATTTTTACAGCAAAATGGCTGCCGATGAAGCCTGCTCCTCCTGTAATCAGTATTTTCAAAGTTAACACCTCACTTTTTCCTCAACAAAAGCCATTTTACCATAGTACATGCCCATTCTATTAGTTTTGGTCTTTTTTAGTATTTGTTTCATATGTAAGAAAGAGCCGCATCACTGCGACTCTTCACCACTATTATTGAACCAGTCCATTAATTGCTGTCAACACAGGCTCACCTTTTGCTTTGGCTTCTTCTGTATTGTTTTCAGCAATCGCAGTGTACCAGGCTTCAGCATCAGTGAAGACAGCATTTGCCTTCTCTTCACCCAGCTTCTCATTCAGTTGTCCTTGCAGCATTTTCAGGAACATATTTCCTTCCATTGCTCCTGCTTTTGCTTCAACTGCATTGTCTTCAGCCAGTAGCTGTGGTGCTTTTTCATAGTAACCCTGAATCTTGCCAATGACCGCTTTTGCGAATAATGCATTTGTTTCTGAAGCTTTGATCGCAGCAGGGTCTGTCGTATTCAATGTGAAGATTTTATCCAGCTGAGCTGCAGCAGCTTCGTCCCCTCCGCCAAGGGAGCCTTTAATTGCCTGATAGAACCCCCATGCTTCAGCCTGCATGATTGACAATTCTTGTTTGTCCTTGCCTTCTTTTGCACCTGCTTCAATCTTTTCAGCATAGGATTTTGCTGCAAGATAGTAGCTTCTGTAAATGGATTTATCCGTTACCTGCAGGTAAACCTGGAAGTCTTCTGCATTTCCGGCATTCAATGCTTCCTCCTGTGCAGACAAACCAGAATTGATGTTTTCTGCAATGCTTGCATCCCCGCTTAACTCGTAATAGCTGTCACGCTTTTCTGCTGTCGGGATAAAGACTGTTTCTGCGAGATGCTTAATTTGCATAAAAGCAAGGCTGGCTTCATCCTTTTTGTCTTCCGTCAAAGCAGCGACAGCTTCCTTTTGCAATGCTTTTTGGTTTTGATAAAAATAGGATTGAGTCGTTTTGTCTATTAATTCATAGGCAACTACTGCATCCATTTCTCCACTTTTCCCGGCAGCAATGGCAGCCTGGATAGCCTGATCGAATTCCGGGGTAGTTTCTGCCAGCTCCTTCTGAAGCCCGGCTTCATATTTTTCCTGTACTGTATCCCAGTTTACCTCTTGTCCCTCTTCTGCCTTTTCCAGCTCTTCTTTGATTTCTTTATAAACAGCTGTCTGTTTTCCTGCATCAGTATCTTCTACTTTAACTTCCTTCGGCTCTTCAGCCTTGGTGTCAGTTTCCGCTTGTTTTTGCTCTTTCGGTTTTTCAGCTGTTTCCTCTCCGCTATTGCATGCAGCCAGGACTGCAGAGGCCATTAAAAAACTGGCAAAGATACTTTTCAGGTGCTTCTTCTTCATTATTGTGTCCCCCTATGTAATAAGTAAAATTATAATTGATAATCGTTTTCATTTGACAGTTGTAATTATAAACGAGAATGATTTTCACTGTCAACTAACTTCCTGTGAAAAGTTTGACAAAGATTTGAACGATTTAGTTTAGTTTTTCACTTTTCACACAAAAAAAAACCCGCCTTCATTTGAAGGCGGGTTCTTATTCATTGTTTACATATGCTGGGACAGTCTGCCTGCTAATGCTTCTTTAGGCTGGAAGCCAACAACTTTATCAACCTGTTGTCCATCTTTCAGCACAAGCAGAGTTGGAATGCTCATGATTCCGTATTGCGCAGCAGTCTGCTGGTTATCATCAACATCAAGTTTAACGATCTTTACTTTGTCTCCCATTTCAGCATCTAACTCTTCAAGGACTGGAGCGATCATTTTACAAGGTCCGCACCATGGAGCCCAGAAGTCAACAAGCACTAAGCCTGATTCTGTTTCTGCAGCAAAGTTTTGGTCTGTAGCATGTGTAATAGCCATTTATATGCCTCCTAGTATCTGAATAATAACGAAAGTATAACATCGTTTACCAATTGATGCTATTTATTTGCTCTCGTTGTAATTTACCCTTCTCACTAATGAATATTCCCCAAAAACGGACGAAAAAAACGGACGTCTTTGCGCCCGTTTTTTCAGTTTGATCATTTTTAATGATTAAGTGAATGCAGCTGATCAAGCATTTACTTTAAGCTTCTTGAACTCTTCGGTAAGCATCGGGATTACCTCGAACAAGTCTCCAACAATTCCATAGTCAGCAACCTTGAAGATGTTTGCTTCTGGGTCCTTATTGATTGCCACGATTACCTTTGAGTTGGACATACCAGCCAGGTGCTGGATCGCTCCGGAAATACCAGCAGCAATATACAGGTCTGGAGTAACTACTTTACCAGTTTGGCCGATCTGCAAGGAATAATCACAGTAATCAGCATCACAAGCGCCACGGGATGCTCCTACTGCGCCGCCAAGAACATCGGCAAGTTCCTTGAGCGGGCTGAATCCATCCGCACTCTTCACTCCGCGGCCGCCGGCTACGACAACCTTCGCTTCTGACAGATCAACACCCTCAGTTGCCTTGCGAACAACATCCTTGATGATTGTTCTGAGGTCCTTGATTTCTGCAGAAACTGCTGCAACTTCCCCAGACTTGCTCTCATCCTTTTGCAGTGGAGCAATATTGTTTGGACGGATTGTCGCGAAAATAAGGCCGTCTGTTACAATTTTCTTTTCAAATGCTTTGCCTGAATAGATTGGGCGTGTGAATACGATATTTCCGCCTGCTTCTTCAACACCGATTGCATCGGAGATCAGGCCAGAGTTTAACTTGCTTGCAATTTTAGGAGAAAGGTCTTTTCCTAATGAAGTATGGCCAAAAATGATCCCTTCCGGCTTCTCCTGTTCAATTACTGCCATCAAAGCCTGTGAATAGCCATCTGGTGTGTATTGGGCAAGCTTGGAATCCTCAACTGCCACTACTCTGTCTGCTCCGAACTGATATAGATCCTTGCCAAGGGAACTTACAGATTCCCCGATTAACACTCCAACAACTTCTCCGCCTTCAGCTACAGTTTTAGCAGCAGCGATTGCTTCAAAGGATACATTCCTAAGTGATCCGTCACGAGCTTCTCCTAGTACCAATACTTTTCTTGCCATTGTATATACCTCCTGCGTTTTTATTCTTCCTGTAATGTCTTAAACGACTTTCGCTTCTGAATGAAGCAGGCTGACAAGCTCCTTAACCTGGTCTGCAAGATCGCCTTGAAGGACTTTTCCTGCTTCTTTCTTAGGAGGAAGATAAATTTCAATTGTTTTCGTCTTCGCTTCTACGTCATCTTCTTCTAAATCAAGATCATCCAGTTCAAGCTCATCTAAAGGCTTTTTCTTTGCCTTCATGATTCCTGGAAGAGATGGATAACGCGGTTCGTTAAGACCCTGCTGTGCAGTCACAAGAACCGGAAGGCTAGTTTCGATTACTTCTGAATCTCCTTCTACATCTCTAGTGATTGTTGCAGTTGAACCGTTGATTTCCAGCTTTGTGATCGTTGTTACATATGGAATGCCTAATTGATCAGCTACACGGGGACCAACCTGGCCAGATCCGCCATCAATTGCCACGTTGCCTCCAAGGATCAGGTCAGCATCCTTATCCTTTAGATATTCTGCAAGGATCTTTGCGGTCGTGAACTGGTCACCGTTTTCCACATCATCCTCAGTGTTGATCAGGACTGCCTTGTCCGCACCCATTGCAAGAGCTGTGCGCAGCTGCTTTTCAGCTTCTTCGCCTCCTACAGTCACGACTGTTACTTCGCCGCCCTGTGCATCTCTTACCTGGATCGCTTCCTCAACAGCGTACTCATCGTAAGGGTTGATGATGAACTCGGCGCCATCTTCATTGATTTTGCCATTCGTGACCGTAATCTTTTCTTCTGTATCAAATGTCCTTTTCAATAGAACGTAGATATTCATTATTTGACCTCCTAAGTATTCAAACATTTTAGCTGTTCTAAAGATTATAAAAATTCATCCCAAAAAAATATTGCTGCTAAAAGGTTTGCTTATTTGCCTTTGAAATCCGGGCTTCTTTTTTCAAGGAAAGCCTGGATGCCTTCCTGGCCATCCTCAGACAGGAATACTTCTCCAAAGAGCGCCGCTTCTTCCTTGACTCCTTTATAAAAAGAATCTGTCTTTGAATGGTTAAGCAGTTTGATTGCTGCTCCGATTGATACAGGGCTTTTCTTGGCAATCTTGCCCGCCATCTTGTATGCGTTTACAAGAAGCTCCTCTTCAGGGTAGGCATGATTGGCCAATCCGAACTGCACTGCTTCTGTACCCGTAATTGGATCACTAGTAAACAGCATTTCAGCTGCTCTTGCCACCCCTACATAACGCGGCAGTCGCTGGCTGCCCGCAAAACCCGGGATTAATCCGAGCTGCAGCTCTGGCAAACCGAGCTTGGCATTTTCTGCGACCAGACGGAAATGGCAGGCCATTGCAAGCTCGAGACCGCCGCCAAGGGCAGCGCCATGAATTGCCGCAATGATTGGTTTTGGGTAATATTCCATTCTTTCAAATAAGTCCTGGCCATACTCTGCCAGTTTAGCAAAATCTTCTCCAGTTGTAATAGTAGTGAATTCCTTGATATCTGCTCCGGCTGAGAAGAACCTTCCTTCCCCATGGATCAGCACTACCCTGATTTCCTGGTTTCCTTCAATTTCATCCAATACTGCTGAAAGCTCCCTCAGTAATCCGGATGAAAGTGCATTGGCCGGCGGACGTGCAATCGTGATGGTTGCAATTCTGTCCTCCGTTGACCACTTTAGATACTCCACATTTCCCCCTCCTTTTATGTAAAGGCTGATTCCCGAATGAAATTTCGGAAAAAAGCCTTATTTCGTGCTCCGTGCTTTCAGCTGGAATCCATCCCAATGGATTTGTAATCAGGATAAACTGGCCGACACAAACGAGCTTTAGAGGACCGGTTATTTGCCCTGGTGACCGCAGCCATTGATCAATAGCTGATGGACGGCCTTGGCCAGGTCTGGAAGATTGTATTTCTGCTCATTCATGACCCATGAAGTGACAGTTTCATCAACCGTTCCAAAAATCATCTGCCTTGCAAGACGCAAATCCAGGGAGCTTGAGAACTCTCCATTCTCTATGCCTTCAGAAATGATTCTGTCAATCAGCATCAAGTAGCCCTTCAGCACTTCGTTGATCTTATGCCGCAGCTCCTTGTTTGACTGCCTTAGTTCCAGCTGGGTTACAATTGCAAGATGCCGGTCTTTGGAAAGCATCTTAAAATGCGTTTCCACCAACATGTATAATTTCTCCGTTGCCGTTGTTTTTCCTGCAATTTTTTGTTCGATGTTTTCAACAAAGTAACCCATTTTCTCCTGAAAAAGAGAAATCAGAATGTCTTCTTTATTCTTAAAGTACAAATAAATTGTTCCGTCGGCCACTCCAGCTTGCTTGGCTATTTTAGACACTTGAGCCTGGTGGTAGCCGTTTTCTGCGATAACGACAACTGCTGCGTCAATTATTTGCATATATTTCGGCTTATTTTTTTTCATTACTTTCACTCCCGCTCCAGGAAAAGCACAAGCATTAAAATGCTACAGTGACACACTCCCGTTTTACGATTTTAGTCTGCAACAGTTCACTGAATGAATCATCATTCATATTTTTATAATAGTATTCACTCACATTTCTGTCAAGAAAATGTGTTTGATTTGGACAAGCCTTATTTTCCAAAAAGAAAGAGCCGATTGAAGAGCCGGCTTTTAGCTTAAGCACGCTTCTGCTCATCTTCTTGTCTTTTTGCTTTTTCTTCATCTACCAAAGCTCTGCGCAGAATTTTGCCGACTGCGGTTTTTGGCAGTTCTTTTCTGAATTCATATAATCTTGGAACCTTGTATGCTGCCAAATGCTTTCTTGCATACTCATTCAGTTCTGCTTCTGTTGCATGAGCGCCTTCCTTCAGAACAATATATACCTTCACTGTTTCACCACGGTACGGATCCGGTATACCTGCAGCGACGACCTCCTGGACCGCCGGATGTTCATAGAAAACTTCTTCGATTTCGCGCGGATAGATATTGAAGCCTCCCGCAATGATCATATCCTTTTTTCGGTCAACAACATAAAAATATCCTTCATCATCCATATAGCCAAGGTCCCCTGTCAGCAGCCATCCATCCCTCAGGACCTGCTCCGTTTCTTCAGGCCTGTTCCAGTAGCCTTTCATGACCTGCGGCCCCTTTACAGCTATTTCACCGATTTCTCCTGGAGGGAGAGGTTCGCCTGTTTCCATTGACAGAATCACAGAATCAGTATCAGGCCAAGGTACTCCGATGCTTCCTTTAACCCTCTTTTTATCCCAAAGGAAGTTTGCGTGAGTAACAGGGGATGATTCAGTCAATCCATAGCCTTCTACTAATTTCCCGCCAGTAACCTCTTCAAACTGCTCCTGTACTTCAACTGGCAGAGGAGCCGAGCCGCTGATACATGAATCGATCGATGAAAGATCATATTTACCCAAATCAGGATGATTAAGCAATCCAATATAAATAGTCGGTGCCCCAGGAAATAAAGTCGGCTTTTGCTTCTGAATCGTTTTCAGGGTTGTCTCTGGATCGAACTTAGGTAAAAGCACCATTTTCTGGCCTTGCATTACGGAAAGGATGACTACAGCTGTCATGCCATAGACATGGAAAAATGGCAGAATCGCAAGAACTGTCTCTTCACCCTCCTTACACTTATAAAGCCAGGCATTGCACATTGCGGCATTGGCAACAAGATTCTTATGAGTAAGCATAACACCTTTCGGGAAGCCGGTCGTTCCGCCTGTGTACTGCAGCAATGCCAAATCTTCCTCAAAGTCAAAATCATATTCTTTAATCTGGCCGGCAGGCTGCTTCATGATTTCCGTGAACAAGTGGTTCTGTCCTTCATGCTTAACATTTACGATAATGCCATACTGTTTTTTCTGGATGAATGGGTATACGAGATTTTTAGGGAAAGGAAGATAATCTTTGATAGCGGTTACAATTACATTCTCTAAATCCGTGTTGGCGATGACTTTTGAAACCCTTGGGAACAATATATCCAGTGTGATGATTGCCTTTGCACCCGAATCCTTCATCTGGTACTCAAGCTCGCGTTCCATATACAAAGGATTGGTCTGGACTACAATTCCGCCGGCCATTAAAATTGCATAATAGCTGATGATTGCCTGAGGAGTGTTAGGGAGCATGATGGCCACCCTGTCACCTTTTTCAATTCCCAATGACTGCAGATAAGCCGCTAACTTCTTGGCATAATTATAAACCTGCCTGTAAGTCAGCTCCTTGCCCATAAAGTGGATTGCCACCTTGTCAGGATATTTCTCCGCAGTATGCTTCAAATAATTTTGGACTGTTGCTTCCTTTAAGTCCAGCGTTGCTGGAATCTCGGGTGGATACTGTGAAAGCCATGGCCTGTTTTCCACCAATTATAACCCCCTTATTTAAAATTTTTTGAAAATTCTTTGTTATTGTACATTATAATATAATGGTCTTTTCATGACAATTAGAATAGTTTTTTGTAGGATATTTGGTCTATAGGGCATGTCCTGACGAATGATTGATTTTGGTTTGAGGAATTTAGTGAGAAATAGGATTTGGTTCGAACTTGGTGATGAATTGCTTATTAAATCGGGGGAGAATAGTTTTAATATGAATACCAAAGGATTGAGTGAGAATGAGTTTAGCTTCCTACATTGGCTGCAATATAGAATTATATATAATGGATAATGAATATTCAGGTGACTTTTTTTATATTGGAAGTTGTTTTGCAGGAGAAAGAGAACTCCAAAATGTAAAGAAATATCAGTTTACTACCTCTTATGTTTACGAGGTATCAAGTCACTGGGGAATTGAGATTTCGGAATATATGGATCAAGAAACATGTGCTGAATCAAAAGTAAAGCTGTTAGAACTTTGTAAAAGAATGGACAACTATCTTGAAAAAGGGGATTATTTTGAACTGTTTAGTTGTTGGATTGGAGAAGAAACGGATAAGCGAGAAGGTAAGATAACTCTTCAAATCAATAACTTTGATATTGACCAGGTTGAAATACCAGAAAAAACTTTAGTGAGATTCGAAAAATAATGGCTTCATCAAGTGCTTTAGTTAAAGAGGGACTCGATCAAAATTAAAATTGCTTAACGCTACTGTTAAGCGCGAAAAAAGACTTATGTGTAGTTCCACGCTAAGTTTAAAAATCCTGTTGATTGGAGTGAAAGGCGCGTAGACTCCTCCGAAAATGCTAACGCATTTCCATCGTGCGTGGGCCCATTCAAGGATGCTTTTCAGAGTCCTGCGGGATCAGACGGACAGGTGAGACCCCGCAGGCGCCAGCGGCGACGAGGAGGCTCAGCGCCGGCCCCGCGGAAAGCGAAGCGCCTGAAACGGAAATCAACAGCCCCATTCCAGCACTAACCCCAAAAAAGACTGTAAACAAACACGATTTTCATCGAACTTGTCTACAGTCTGAATCGCTTAACGCTACTGTTAAGCGATTTTTTTCATTACCAATACTTATTCTGTTAGCAAAATTGCCAGGTAAAATGTACCGTAATTTGCACCCTTACAGAAGTGTCCGTTAGTCTGCAAATTATACAAATTCTATAACAAAAAAATAAAATCTATTATTATAAATGCATGTATATCAATAAAAATAGACCATCATTTTTAATTACAATTTGATGGTCTATTTGCTATACATAAATGACAGGTAACTGAACCCGTTATGCACACCAGGCGGTTTTTAAAATCATTCTATGCAAAAAAGATCATATACATTAAGCCGACTAACAGGAACACTCCACATAGAATCAGCAATATTTTTGCCAGTCTTTCCATCTGTCTTAAATCCTCCTGTTATATTCCTGCTCCGATAATATAAGACAAGCCAACTGAGATAACCAGGGATATAAAGCCGACTGCGCGGTTATCATTCTCGATTTCCTTGTCTATATTAAACTTCGGAGTAAGGAATTCATAAATAAAATAGCCGGTCAAAAGCAGCAAGAAGCCGAAAACTCCCCAGCTGATCATAGTCAGCAGTGAGTCATGCTGGTTGATGGAATGGCGAAAAATATTGGCGACTCCAAAGATTTTCCCTCCGGTTGCCATCGCAACAGAAAGATTGCCATTCTTGATTTCATCCCAATTGCGGTACTTGGTGACCAGCTCAAAAACGGCCAGGAACAAGACCATGCAGAGGATGGCTACACTATAATAACCTGCCGTAATGACAAATTCGTTTTCCCAGAAATGTTTCATACCCATTCTCCCCGTTGATAGTAAACCTTATCAGGTATTCCCTGTAAATAAAGCTAACACCATTAATCTTCCAGGTCAAAGATTTTTTTCGCCGTTATAAGAAATCGGTCACTGCCGGCCTATTTAAATTCCACTACGGTAACTCCGGTACCGCCCTCACCTGCATCGCCGAACCTGATTTTCTTCACGGAGCGATGGTTCTTAAGATATTCCTGGACACCCTGCCTTAAGGCGCCTGTTCCTTTTCCATGAATGATGCTGACACGAGGGTATCCTGCTAGCAGCGCATCATCAATATATTTCTCCACTCTCATAAGAGCATCTTCGTAGCGTTCTCCTCTGAGGTCGAGCTCGAGGCCAACGTGGAAATCCTTCCCTTTCACCGTTGCAATCGGCCTTGTTTCAACTTGCTTAGGAGAATTGATATACTCCATATCGGATTCCTTCACTTTCATTTTCAGGATCCCGATCTGGACTACCCATTCATTGCCCGAGCTTCGTTCCACCAGATTCCCCCTCTGGTCAAAGGTCAGGACCTTGACTTCATCGCCAGGCTGGAATTCATGCTTTGCAGACTTGGCCTTCACGCCTTTTTTCATTTTATTAAGTTCTGGTGCAGCTTCGCCCAGACGGCGTTTTGCGTCAATCAGTTCGTGCTCTTTGATTTCTGCTCCTTTTTCAAGACGGAGCTTCCGGAGTTCACGAATGATTTGTTCTGCTTCTTCCTTCGCCTGTTCAACAATGGAGGCAGCCTTTTCCTTGGCTTTATCTGCAAGTTCATCTTTTCTCTCATAATAAGCTGCCATCTGCTTTTGCAGATCTTTATGGAGATGCTCTGCATCCTTCAGGTACTGATGGGCCTCATCCCGGTCCCTTTCAGCCTGTCGTCTGCTCTCCTCCAGGGAAGCAATCATGTTTTCAACTTCATTGCTGTCAGCACTAATATAGGACCTTGCCGTATCAATGACCGATTCCTTCAAGCCAAGCCTTTTGGATATCTCAAAGGCATTGCTTCGGCCTGGCACACCAACCAGGAGTTTATAGGTTGGGCTCAAGGTTTCCACATTGAATTCGACGCTTGCATTAATGACACCTTCGCGATTATAGCCATAGGCCTTAAGTTCAGGATAGTGTGTGGTGGCAATTACCCTTGCTCCGCACTTGTACACCTCATCCAGGATGGAAATGGCGAGTGCCGCTCCTTCCTGCGGATCGGTTCCTGCTCCAAGCTCATCGAATAGAACGAGGCTGTTATAATCCACGTTATTTAAAATTTCGACGATATTCACCATATGTGATGAAAAAGTACTCAAGCTCTGCTCGATCGACTGCTCATCGCCGATATCGGCAAAAACAGATCCAAACACCGCAACTTCAGAACCATCGAGAGCGGGGATTTGCAGCCCTGCCTGTGCCATCAGCGTACAGAGCCCGACTGTCTTAAGCGTTACAGTTTTACCTCCTGTATTCGGTCCCGTAATGACAATCGTTGTATAATCCTTTCCTAAAGGAATGCTGTTGGAAACTACTTCATCGATTGGAATCAAGGGATGCCGTGCTTTGATCAGATCAATTCGGCCTTCATTGTTGACAATCGGCTTGGAGGCTTTGATTTTCGCACCATACCTTGCCTTCGCAAACATAAAATCCAGCTCGGCAAGAATAACGACGATTTCAAGAAGCTCGTCCTTGAATTCCGCAGTCAGTGCAGATAGCTCTGCCAGAATCCGTTCGATTTCCTGCTGTTCTTTTACCCTGATGCTCTGCAGTTCATTATTCAGCTGGACCACGGATTGCGGTTCGATGAATAGTGTTTGTCCGGATGAACTCTGGTCATGGATGATACCGCCGTAATGGCTTCTGTATTCCTGTTTCACCGGAATGACAAAGCGGTCATTCCTGATGGTGATAATCGCATCTGACAGCATTTTTGATGCATTCGAAGAGCGGATCATGCTTTCAAGCTTTTCCCGCACTCTTGCTTCCCTTGTACGCATCTGCTGACGGAGCGATCTTAATGCTTCACTGGCACTGTCCAGCACCTCGCCGCCTTCATCAATCGCATTGCGGATTGATTCCTCAAGCTGGGCGAGAACGATGATTCTGTCAGCATAGCTCAGAAGGATCGGCACTTCGGTCACTTCCTGTAGATCTTCGATAAAACGCTTCATTTGCCGGCTTGCATGTACCGTGCTTGCAACCTGAATCAGTTCATGCGGGCTAAGAATCCCGCCAATTTGCGCCCGTTTGGCATGTGGCCTGATATCATGGATGCCGCCTAAAGGAACACTGCCCTTCAGCCTGATGACTTTGGCAGCCTCGTCTGTTTCCTCCTGCAGCCGTTTTACCTCTTCAAAGTCCACGGAAGGCATCAAGCTTTGTGCTTTTTCCCGACCCAGCGACGAATGTGTATGCTCAACCAGCTGATTCCTGACTTTATCAAATTCCAGTGTTTTCAATACTCTTTGCTGCATCATATATCCTCCTTCTTCTCAATCGAAGGTTCTTTTTTACAAGGGTTTGGTTCCCCAAGAATACCCCTTACTTATTACGGCCATGCAGGAAATCAAGCAAGTCATCCAGTTCCAAGGCATTTAGAACTGATCCTTCCTGGACCCATCCCTTCCTGGCCGCTGTCACGCCGATTCCCATATGTTCAAGTGTGTCCACTTTATGTGCGTCAGTATTAATGACTATTTTAACGCCTGCTTCCTGTGCTTTTCGCAAATATTCAGCCGCCAGATCCAATCTGTTCGGATTGGCATTTAACTCAAGTGCCGTGTTGGTATCCTTCGCCAATTCAATCAGCATATCAATATCAACAGGATATCCCTCTCTTCTGCCAATCAATCTGCCGGTCGGATGGGCAATCAGATCCACATTCGCGTTAACCAGTGCCGTTTTCAGGCGGTGCATGATTTTCTCTACAGGCTGGGAAAAAGAAGAGTGAATCGAAGCAATTACAATATCCAGCTCTGCAAGCAGATCATCATCGAAATCAAGGCTGCCATCCGGCAGGATATCCATTTCGATTCCTGTCAGGATTGTAAAATCATCGAATTTTTTGTTCAGCTCACGTACCTCTTCCATCTGCTTCCGCAGGCGTTCCGGTGTCAGGCCGTTCGCTACCTTCAAATACTGAGAATGATCTGTAATCGCCATATACTTATATCCTCTTCGAATACACTCGTTGGCCATTTCCTCAATTGAATGGCCGCCATCACTCCATGTTGAGTGCATATGAAGGTCGCCTTTAATCGCCTCAAGAGTAATCAGTTTTACATCTTCTTTATACAACTCGACTTCGGAACCATCCTCACGCAGCTCAGGCGGAATAAATGGAAGACCAAAGTGATGATAAAACTCTTCTTCAGAACTAAAGGTTGTTACTTCGCCAGTTTCAACATTTTCCACGCCATACTCACTGATTTTTCCGCCCTTTTCCTTTGCCAGCTGGCGCATTCTGACATTATGGTCCTTTGAGCCTGTAAAATGATGGAGCGCGGTAACAAACTCTTCTGGTGAAACAAGGCGGAAATCCACGTTCACATCGTAACTAAGATCAAGAGTCACAGAAACCTTTGTCTCTCCAGCAGCGATGATTTCCTTGATTTTCGGAAGCTTAACAAGTTCTTCCTTTACCGCTGCCGGATTTTCAGACGAAATGATAAAATCCAGGTCCTTTATCGTTTCTCTCAACCTTCTCAGGCTGCCTGCCCGGGAAAAACGTTCAATTTCTGTTATCTTTTGAAGATAGGATTCAATTAATTCTGCTACTGGAAGCATATAAGCCAGTGGCAGGCGTTCTGGCCTTGTGCCGAAATTTTCAATCGACGCCAGAATTTTTTCTTCTGTTTTTTGGCCAAAGCCTGCAAGTCCGCGGATTTTACCTGCCCGTGCTGCTTCCTCAAGGTCATGGATGTTTTCCACTCCAAGCTCTTTATACAGCTTGGCAATTTTTTTGCCGCCCATTCCCGGCAGCTGCAGAAGCGGAATCAGTCCGGATGGGACCTCTTCCTGCAATTCTGCCAGCTCGGTGGATTTGCCTGTTTCCATGAATTCGATGATAACAGAAGCCGTTCCCTTCCCGATTCCCTTGAGTTCCGTCACGTCGCCCATTTCAGACATGCTTCGTTCATCGGTTTCCAGCGCATTGGCTGCCTTTCGGAAAGCTGATACCTTAAATGGATTTTCACCTTTAAGTTCCATATATATAGCAATTGTCTCTAGCAATTGTACGATATCTTTTTTATTTGCTGACATCATGCCCACCTGCCTTGTAAATTCGAAGATTGTATTCTGTAATCTATTGTAATGAAAATGAGCTTCGCTGTGAAATTTAATGGAGCATTGCGCTTTGCTCTCGAGGTTCTGATATTTTAAGTTGCCCAATTTTTCAAAGCATAGGGAGTTATTTTCGAGCGCTGAACCTCCAGCTAAAAGAAAAACTTCTCCACAAAAGAGAAGTTATGCAGCCATATATTCAATCCAAAGTTGTTTAATTTGCTTGGAAAATACCGGAGTATTTTTTATGATATTTTCGGCAAGAATTGAATCGTTCAATGGATCCTGGATTGCCTGGATGGGCAGAAGGGCAGCTATGTATAAAACAATGAATATGATAAGATAGACTTCAATAAAACCAAGAACCCCTCCGGCCCATACATTCAGCTGGCGGAGAATCGGCAGATGGGAAACGAAATCCAGCATCGAACCGATAATCTGAAGCAGGATCTTAACAGCAAAAAAGATAGCTGCAAACGCAATTGCGCGATAATAGGCACCTTCAAGATTTTCATTTTCAAAGATTAAATTCAAAGTGCCGTTTTCACCGAAATTCGGGTACGGAATCCATAAAGTCAGTTTCGGTGCCAGCTGCTCATAGTATATGTATGCGACGATAAATGCGACGATAAATCCTACCAGATGGATCGTTTGGAGGATGAACCCCCTTTTCAGGCCAACAAAAAAGCCGATGACCAAAATAGCTAAAATAGCAAGATCAAGCATGAATATGTTCAGTCCTTTAACCTTTTAATTTCCGCTTCCAGCGATTCTACACGATCTTTCAATTTTATGTAATCATTGACTGCATTCACAGCAGTTAATACAGCTAGCTTATTGATATCAAGTGAAGGATTCGCTGAGCTTATTTCACGCATTTTGTCATCTACCATCGAGGCAATGAGCCGGATGTGGCTGGTGCTTTCTGTGCCGACTATGACATATTGCTGTCCATATATATCAACAGTCGATCGATTTTTTTTTCTGTCTGACAACATTTATGCCCCCATTCATAAGAATCCTATTTTATACTATATCATGAACATAAATGGCTGGGAAGTATTTGCCTGTCACATACATAGGAATCATGGAAGAAAATGTCTAAGAGAATTTGGTATACAGGGAGTGTAATTTATGGGAAATACCGTCCTGCAAAAAAGCCCGGAAGAAATCTACAAAATGAAAGAATACTATAGCAAATACCTGGTGGATAAGCTTCCGCCCGGCAGCGTTTTTGCTGCCAAAACCGCTGCCTGCGCAATTACTGCGTATAAGTCAGGGAAGGTGCTTTTCCAGGGAAAGGATGGAGAAAGCGAGGCTGCGAAATGGGGTACTGCTGCCGAACCCTCTGCTAAAAAAACAATAGCAAAGCCTGCAGCATCTCATTTGCCCAAAAACATAAGTGAAATGGCAATCGTCGGATCTGATGAAGTTGGAACAGGAGATTTCTTCGGCCCGATAACCGTCGTTGCCGCCTATGTAAGAAGAGAGGATATACCGATTTTAAAAGAACTTGGAGTCCAGGACTCAAAGAACTTAAAGGATGACAAAATCATCGAGATTGCCAAACATCTGGTAACCTTTGTGCCCCATAGCCTGCTTACCTTGCATAACGAGAAATACAATCAAATGCAGATGAAGGGCATGTCCCAGGGCAAGCTTAAGGCGCTGCTTCATAATCAAGCCATCAACCATGTACTGGAAAAAATAGCGCCAGAAAAGCCAGAAGCAATTTTAATCGATCAGTTCGCAAAAGAAGAAATCTATTACGCCCATTTGCGCGGGCAGAAAAACATCATGCGCGAAAACGTGCTGTTCAGCACGAAAGCAGAGAGCATCCATTTAGGTGTTGCTGCTGCGTCAATGATTGCCCGATACGCGTTTGTCCGCCATTTTGAAAACCTGAGCAAGCGGGCCGGATTCACCATCCCTAAAGGTGCAGGTGCAGCAGTGGACAAGGCAGCTGCGAGACTGATCATCGAAAAAGGCGTCGAAGTTCTTCCTGAATTTGTAAAGCTGCACTTTGCCAATACGGAGAAAGCGAAGAAGATTGCGAGGGTATAGGAGCGAGCGGTCCTCTTAATTAAAACTGGAAAAATCCTTTGGTTTTTTCCAGTTTGCGGGATTTCGACAAAGATTCGCGGAATCTTTAGTTATTTTTGTGGAATACAGACCTATGATTGCGGGATTTCGACATAAATTTGCGGAATAAGTTTTACATTAAGGAAAAAAGGCAGCCACCCAGGCTGCCTTTTCCCATCTTATCCTCTTAATACTGCTCCAGCTTGCTCTTCAAGGGCTTTAAGTACTTTATTGTGAGCCTTCGCAATATCTTCATCCGTCAGTGTTTTTTCTGGATCGAAATATTTCAATGAGAAGGCAAGGGATTTCTTGCCTGGCTCCATTTTCTCCCCTTCGTACAGGTCGAATACATGGACTTCTTTTAACAACGCTCCGCCTGCTTCTGTAATGACAGCCTTAAGGCTACCGGCAGCTGTTTCCTTTTCAACGACAAGCGCGATATCTCTTGTGATTGATGGGAAACGAGGAATCGCTGTGTATTGAAGCGGTGCAGTTTCAGCCTGCAATAAAGCTTTCAGCGATAATTCGAATACATATGTTTCTTTCAGGTCCATAGCTTTTTGCATCGTTGGGTGGACCTGGCCGATAAATCCGATGGCATCACCATTCAATGTAACTCGAGCAGTACGGCCAGGGTGCATGCCTTCGAGTTCAGCTTTTTGGAAGCCCAGCTGGCGTTCAAGGCCAAGCTTGGCGAATAGACCTTCGACGATTCCCTTTAATACGAAGAAATCAACCGGCTTCTTTTCACCCTGCCAAGGATGGCTTTCCCAAAGCCCAGTGATGGCTGCAGCCAGGTGCTCGCGCTCTTCAGGAAGATCCTCATTGCTGTTCTTCAAGAATACAGCTCCCGTTTCATACACTGCCACGCTGTCGTTCTGGCGCGCGATATTGTATTTAAGGACTTCCAGCAGCTGTGGAATAATGCTCAGACGCAAAAGGCTGCGGTCTTCGCTCATTGGCATTGCCAGTTCAACAGGCTCGCGCTTATCTAAAGCATATTGAGTCGCCTTTTCTGCGCTAGTCAGTGAATATGTCACTGCCTGGTAAAGTCCTGCCCCTTCAAGGAAACGGCGGACAACACGTCGTTTTTTCTGGTATTCAGATAGATGTCCCGGCAGAGAAGCGCCAATAGGAAGAGTCGTTGGCAGATTATCGTAGCCGTACAGGCGGCCTACCTCTTCAATCAAGTCTTCCTCAATAGTAATATCTCCGCGTCGAGTCGGAACTGTCACAGAAATTGTATTGTTATCAACAGCTGTTTCGAACTTCAGGCGGGCAAAAATGTCTTCAACCTGATTCATTTCGAGCTGTGTTCCAAGAACTTTGTTGATTTTTTCAAGAGTAGTGGAAACAACTGCCGGCTCGACCTGTAAGTGATCCGCTTCAACTGTTCCGCCAAGCACTTCCCCGCCAGCAAGCTGGATCATCAATTCAGCGGCACGTTCAGCAGCTGGACGGACTCTCTCAGGATCCACGCCTTTTTCGTAGCGGGAGCTTGCTTCGCTTCTCAAGCCATGGTCTTTTGAAGCCTTGCGGATGACTCCGCCAGTGAAGTATGCAGATTCAAGCAATACGGTTGTCGTATCGCTGCCAACCTCTGAGTTCGCTCCGCCCATAACCCCTGCCATTGCAACAGGCACTGTGCCATTCGTGATGACAAGGTGGTCAGCTGTTAATGTACGCTTGACATCATCAAGCGTCTCAATCACTTCTCCATCTTTCGCGCGGCGGACAAGGATTTCCTTTGAACCAAACTTGTCGTAATCGAATGCGTGAAGCGGCTGGCCATATTCCAATAAAATATAGTTCGTGATATCAACAATATTGTTGTGCGGACGAATACCCGCAGCAATCAATCTTGCCTGCATCCAAACCGGTGAAGGGCCAACCTTTACATTTTTAATTACCTTTGCGACATATAGAGGATTATCTTCTGTCGCCTCAACTGTTACATTGATATAATCACTTGCCTGCTCTGATGAAGTTTCAGGCTGTGGATTCGGCAGGCTGATGTCTTTGCCAAGGATTGCTCCAACTTCATAGGCGACACCGATCATGCTCATAGCGTCCGCTCTGTTTGGCGTCAAACCAAGCTCAAGGACCTCATCATCCCTGTTTAAAACTGCCAAGGCATCCTGCCCGATTTCTGTATCCGGAGTGAAATTGTAAATTCCTTCAGCGTACTCCTTTGGTGCCAGCTTTGCTTCGATTCCAAGCTCCTGAAGGGAACAGATCATTCCGTGTGATTCTTCGCCGCGAAGCTTCGCTTTCTTGATTTTGAAGTTGCCTGGCAATACTGCTCCAACAGTCGCAACAGCAACCTTTTGGCCTTTGCCTACATTCGGTGCGCCGCAAATGATCTGGACTTGCTCCCCGTTTCCAAGGTCAACAAGAGTTTTGTTCAATTTTTCTGCATTAGGATGCTTTTCGCATTCAAGTACATGGCCTACTACTACACCGCTCATGCCCTCGTTCAACTTTTCAACACCCTCAACCTCGATGCCGCTTTTCGTAATCTTTTCAGCAAGCTCCTCTGCGGATACGCCTGCTAAATCAATATAATCCTGCAGCCATTTATAAGATACCAACATGGTTTAATCCTCCTAATCGTTATTCTTCAACTGAAAATTGTTTTAAGAAGCGGACATCATTTGTATAGAAGTGACGGATGTCATCGACACCATATTTCAGCATGGCAATCCGCTCTGGTCCCATTCCGAATGCGAAGCCAGTGTATTTCTTTGAATCATAGCCTGCCATTTCAAGAACATTCGGGTGAACCATTCCAGCTCCAAGAATTTCGATCCAGCCAGTTCCCTTACATACATTGCAGCCAGAGCCTCCACAGATCTTACAGGAAATGTCCATTTCGACTGACGGCTCAGTGAACGGGAAGAAGCTTGGGCGCAGACGGATTTCACGGTCTTCACCGAACATCTTCTTGGCGAAAACTTCAAGTGTCCCCTTAAGGTCGCTCATACGAACGTTCTCATCGACTACAAGTCCTTCAATTTGCATGAACTGGTGGGAGTGTGTTGCGTCGTCATTGTCACGGCGATAAACTTTACCCGGGCAGATGATCTTTACTGGACCTTTGCCTTGATGCTTTTCCATCGTTCTTGCCTGAACCGGAGATGTGTGGGTACGCATCAGGATTTCTTCGGTAATATAGAATGAATCCTGCATGTCCCGCGCCGGATGTCCCTTTGGAAGGTTCAGCGCTTCAAAGTTATAATAATCCTTTTCCACTTCTGGGCCTTCCTCAACTGTATAGCCCATTCCGATGAAAAGATCTTCGATTTCTTCAATGATGCTGGTCAGCGGATGATGGCTGCCCGTTTTGACAGGTCTTCCCGGAAGCGTCACATCAATTTGCTCTGCAGCCAATTGCTTCTCTACTGCTGCTGCTTCAAGCTCCTGCTGCTTTACTTCGATCTGGCCGGAAATCGCGTCGCGCACTTCGTTTGCGAGAGCTCCCATTTTCGGTCTTTCTTCAGCGGATAATTTGCCCATCCCTTTTAAAACTTCAGTGATTGGACCTTTTTTCCCAAGATAGGAAACGCGAATATCATTCAATTCCTTAAGGTCAGCTGCTGCAGCCACTTTTTCAAGAGCCTCAGCCTGCAGTTCTTTTAAACGATCCTGCATTGTAAATCCTCCTTCATTTTCATCCATTTTCATTTGTGAACACAAAAAGACCCCATCCCATATAAAGGGACGAGGTCTTTGGTTTCGCGGTACCACCCTTTTTAACAGGCGATACGGTATGTATCACTTGTTCGCTTCATTAGGATAACGGCTTGTGCCGATGCATCTTTACGCCTGTAAAAGCGGTCCCGATGCCAACTCTGGAGGTGAACTTCGCTTGCCTGTTCCATAAAAATGCTCCCAGTCACCGGCATTTTCTCCCTGAATGGCCATTCTCAAGCTACTTTTCTCCGTCATCGTTTTTGAAATATTATTTTTGCTGTTTATTATAGTATAATCTTCGCACAGTATCAAATGCTTTTGCAAAAAAATAAGCCTATTTTGCCGTTTTCAAATAATAAAGCAAAATACCCGCTGCTACTGCGACATTCAGCGATTCACTTTTACCGAATATCGGAATGTAGAGATTTTGGGTTGTCCTTGCCAGCAGCTCTTTACTGACCCCGCTTCCCTCATTGCCTACGAGGAGCGCAAAGGATTCGCCTGGACTTGCTTCAGTATAAACAGCGCCGTTTTCAAGTGCTGTTCCGTAAACTGGGATATCTTCATCATTAAGGCGATCGATCCACTCTGATAAATCACCGCCGATTACCGGCAAGTGGAAATGGCTGCCCTGGGCGGAGCGCAGTACCTTAGGGTTATAAATATCAACACTGCCCTTCCCGACGATAACAGCGTCAATACCCGCCGCATCAGCAGTCCGGATCATCGTCCCCAGGTTGCCAGGGTCCTGGACGGAATCGATCAGCAAAAATGTTTTGCCTCCCTCCAGCTGTTGGCCAGGCTGCCGGCAAACAGCGAATATCCCCTGTGTTGTTTCCGTATCGGCAAGCTGCCTGCTTATTTCTTCCGTTACCATTGTGACTGGAGTATCACCATAATCCCAGCCGTGAGGCATCTCAGTTTTCTCATTTAAAATAATTTCCAGCACATGTTCCTTTTCTTTAAGGGCTTCTTCAACAAGGTGAAAGCCCTCAATCAGAAATGTGCCAGATCGGTCACGTTCCTTGCGCGTCTGCAATTTCTTCCATTGTTTGACCTGTGGATTTTTATCAGATTGAATATACTTCAACTCTGGCTCTCCTTTTATTTGGCATGTTCAATTTCATTATTATATCTCAAATTACATACATAATAAAACCAAAATGGCGAATTCTATAATCAATGTTGGAATTTGAAAGGAGTTTGAGCAAACGATGAACTTAAACCTTAGAAATGCAGTTATTTCAAATGTATCAGGCAATACGCAGGATGAACTGAAGGATACAATTGTGGATGCAATCCAGACTGGCGAAGAAAAAATGCTTCCTGGACTTGGTGTTTTATTTGAAGTCATCTGGCAGAATGCCTCTGAAGAAGAGAAGCAGGAAATGCTGAATGCACTTGAGGCTGGTTTGAAAGGGAAATAAGTCATAGTTAAGAACTCCTTTAATCAGAGGAGTTCTTTTTAATTAATCAAAAAAGGAAGGCTGTATGCCCTCCTTTTTTACATCCTCTTATTCAAAAGTTAGCTTATCAACCGTTTCCTTATCGAGACGCTTGATGACTTCGACTATCAATTTCACTGCATTTTCATAGTCGTCACGATGAAGCATTGCAGCGTGTGAGTGGATATAACGCGTAGCAATCGTGATGGACAACGCTGGTACGCCACGGTGTGTCAGATGGATTGCACCTGAGTCTGTTCCTCCGCCAGCGACTGCATCGAACTGGTATGGGATGTTCAATTCGTCAGCTAAATCGGTAACGAAGTCGCGAAGGCCTTTATGTGACACCATTGAAGCATCATAAATGATGATTTGCGGTCCGTCACCCATCTTGCTTAGTGCTTCTTTTTCCGTTACTCCTGGAGTATCTCCGGCAATCCCCACATCCACACCAAAAGCGATATCCGGCTGGATAGCCTGTGCAGATGTCTTGGCTCCGCGAAGGCCAACTTCCTCCTGGACTGTACCGACACCGTAAACTACGTTTGGATGTTCCTGGCCTTTAAGCTGCTTTAGTACATCGATAGCGATCGCGCAGCCGATGCGGTTATCCCACGCTTTAGCCAAAAGCATTTTTTCATTGTTCATCACAGTGAATTCAAAATAAGGAACAACCATGTCGCCAGGTGTGACTCCCCATTCCTTCACTTCATCACGGCTTGATGCACCGATATCGATGAACATATCTTTAATATCAACTGGCTTTTTGCGAGCTTCGGCAGAAAGAATATGAGGCGGTTTGGAACCGATGACCCCAGTAATCTCACCTTTGCGAGTCACAATCGTCACACGCTGGGCAAGCATAACCTGAGACCACCAGCCGCCAACAGGCTGGAAGCGGATGAAGCCTTTATCATCAACGCTTGTTACCATGAAGCCAACTTCATCAAGATGGCCGGCAACCATGATCTTCGGACCGTTTTGATCTCCTACCTTCTTGGCGATCAAGCTGCCAAGGCCATCAGTGGTTACTTCGTCTGCAAATGGAGTTATGTATCGTTTCATTACTTCCCTTGGCTCACGCTCATTGCCGGGAATTCCTTTGGCATCAGTTAAATCTTTTAACATCGTAAGTGTTTCATCTAGTTTTGCCATTATTTCGACTCCCTTAATATGTAGTTTCGAATCCTATTATACTAAAAAGGAAAAGCATTGTACAAAAAATTCTGCTAATATCCTTTGCGCTGCCTCTCATAATTTACTTCATTTTTTTGAATATATGCCTGTTCAATTTCTTTCTCCATCAGCCCTAAAAGTTCCGCAAGCTTCAAATAGCTTTCGAATAAAAAGATGAAATCCTCTTTTGAGCGGCTATCTCTGAAATCATGAACGGATTTATAAATTTCAAGAAACTGGGTGCTTACAGTTGTTTCTTCACTTTTTGCTGGAAAAATGAAAGTGATGTGATCAAATCCGCATTCAATGCCCAGGGAGAGGATGAAATGGACACCATCAACAAACTCCTCTAGAATAACTGCTTTTTCTGAAGAAGGCTTCACGCTCCAAAACTTGAAGCACCTCGTTTCATTAGCCAGCTCCCCGAGTTCCACCAGCAGTGCCAGCACCTTTCTGTCAAACAAATCCTTATCCATCAGCCCATGCTGTGTTTCAATATGTTTATCCAATTCCTTTTGCATCGTAAAAAGCTTTTCAGTGTTCATTTCCTTCTCCTTTGTATCTTTAGGCATGCCCTGCTCATATGTTGTCAGTATAGAAAAGTTATTTTTTCTTTAAGCATGCTGTTTATTTTAAATATAGGGTCAGTTTAACAAGGCTGTTGATTTTCGTTCCAGGCGCTTCGCTATCCTCGGGGCGTACTGTGAGCCTCCTCGTCGCTGCGCTCCTGCGGGGTCTCACCGTCCTGCTTCATCCCGAAAGAGTCTTCGCGCCTTCCACTACAATCAACATGGTTTAAAAATCAACATTCAGCTTTTACAAAGCCTAAATATATAGGTCTATAACAGAACCTTTCTAAAAAAAGTATAAAGGAACTTAAAAAATGTTGAAACTATTTAGAATCTCATTCGTAAATTAGGAAAGTTAGCATTGGAGGGGCAATTATGATCCTGCTTTTACGTCTTATCATATTGCTTGTATTCATTTTTCTAATATACAGCGCGGTAAAATATTTATTCCACCCAAAGCGAAAGCTCGAGCTTGCTCATGAGCAAAAACGTTTTTATTTTCTTGATGAGCAAGAAAATGTCCGCAAGAACTTCCTTTTAACCTACAAAGGGGTTTTATTTGAAGGGGAAAAATATTTAGGCACCACCGATTCAGCGTTCGAAGTGGTATCAATCTTTATTTGGCCGAAAAAGACCTCTGCTCTTAAAGGGCTCGTCCTTGAGGATTTCCAGTTCATCGAAAGAAAGGTCCGCGAAGTATATCCTGTTGCAAAGATTGACTGGAAAAGCCCAATAAAGGAATTTATGGCAAACCACGAACAGGATGAAGAATCATAAGCTAAAACAAGCGTCCGGTACAGATGTCCGGACGCTTTTTACATAGTCGAATTGAAAAATTCCCGCCATTTAATAAACGCTATTTTTTCCCTGAGCAAATAAGTGAATATCAAAATAGCAGCTGTCAGGAGGGCTCCTGTTATAGCATTAAAATGGCCAATGTATTCGCCGAATAATGTATAAAGATTGTAAATGGTATATTTGCCAGAAAGCTGGCCCTTACAAAAATTTTAAAGCTGCGATATCGTTCGTAGAGGCAAAAGCTTAGCAAGTGATAATGAATGACCGGAATCAGCCTGAGCAGCGTGACCTGGGCAATCGTCAAATCTCTGTACCGCCCGACCAGCCGCAGCTTAATTTTGCGCAGTTTACCTTCTGCCGCAGGGGCCTGATTCATTAATAGATAAAAAAAGATACTCGCACCGGTCAGGCCGATTAAAGAATAAAGGATTCCCGGGATCATGCCGAACAGCAGGCCGCCTGCAATACAGACTACTGCAGGGGGAATGAATAAGAATTGCCGAAAGATATGAAAAGTAATGAAGAGTGCAGGGGCATACCAGCTCCCTGACTCAAAAACTATCAGCAGCAAGGACCAAAGCTCTTCCATATATGTCACCTGCCTTGGCAATCTAGGATGCTAATAAAACATATAGAATTGCCCAGGCTGTTATGCTAAAAGCTTTAAAATATATCCAAAAATACCAGCCTCAATAACGGCAAGTACAGGCAGCCCATACTTGAACTGGGCATGCTTTGTTTTATGGCGATAATGCTTCATACCCGCCGCAGCCCCAATGGCGCCTCCCAGGAAAGCTACATTCCACAGCGTACTCTCACTGATTCTATAAACATTCTTTTTTGCCCGTTTTTTATCGGCTCCCATGATGAAAAAGCCAATCAAGTTCATTATAACGATAAGCGCAATTACGATTAGGATTAGATCCATTGTTTTTCACTTCCTTTAAATGCATTGTTCAATATGTAGTTTGAGGTATTGCTCCCCGCTTCATTATAGCTTAGATATGGATTGATTGAGGTTCTTTTTTGATGGAGGATTTATCATTTAGGTAACCTTGTTTATTTATTGAGTTGGGACAGCTGCATTATGTCCGTAATGAAGGATAATACCAGTTGAGAACAAGATAATACCAGTTGGAAAGGATTTAATACCAATTGGAAGCATTTTAATACCAGTTGAACTGTTTTTAATTCCAGTTGAAGCAATTACGGCTAATTAAGACCCCATATATAGATAAGGCTTTTACCGCTGGATGACCTCCCAATGACTTCTGAACGGAACTTGGTATCCTTATAGAACTACACAACATCGTGTTCGAAGTTCATATTCAGGTCTCACCTCAGCAACAACTCAACACCATAATAGTATTACCATCCGTATGACTCAACCACAATCACTGCAAAAAACCTCCCCTAAAAACAAGAAAAAGCCATCCTCATACGAGAATGGCTTAGATCTTATAAGTTAATTACTTGTTGAATTGGCTTTTAGCTGTTTCTGCTAATTGAGCGAATGCAGCTGCATCGCTTACTGCAAGTTCAGCAAGCATCTTGCGGTTTACTTCGATACCAGCAAGCTTCAGGCCGTGCATCATACGGCTGTAAGAAAGGCCGTTCATGCGAGCTGCTGCGTTGATACGAGCAATCCAAAGTTTGCGGAAGTCGCGCTTCTTCTGGCGACGGTCGCGGAATGCATACATTAGGGATTTCATAACCTGCTGGTTAGCAACCTTGTATAATGTATGTTTTGAACCGTAATAACCTTTTGCTAATTTAATGACTTTTTTACGACGCTTGCGCGTAACTGTACCGCCTTTTACACGTGGCATGTAATTTCCCTCCTATATAAATCGAGATCGCTCGAATTTACTTAATGTTGTCAAGCATGTGACGAATACGTTTGAAATCGCCTTTTGAAACAATTGCAGATTTGCGAAGCTTACGCTTAGCTTTTGTAGACTTGTTAGCAAATAAGTGGCTAGTGTACGCGTGTGAACGCTTAAGCTTGCCAGTTCCAGTTTTCTTGAAACGCTTGGCAGTGCCGCGGTGAGTTTTCATTTTTGGCATAGGGACTTCCTCCTCGTTACTTTTCAGTTTTAGGTGCTAAGACCAGGAACATGCTTCGGCCATCCATCTTTGGATGCGATTCGATTGTCGCTACATCTTTGCAAGCTTCAGAGAAGCGATCAAGAACACGCTGACCGATTTCCTTGTGTGTTATAGCACGTCCTTTAAAACGGATTGATGCTTTAACTTTATCGCCTTTTTCCAGGAACTTGATGGCATTGCGCAACTTCGTGTTGAAGTCATGCTCATCAATTGTCGGGCTAAGACGGACTTCTTTGGTTGTGATGATTTTTTGGTTCTTGCGTGCTTCTTTTTCTTTCTTTTGCTGTTCGAACTTGAATTTTCCGTAGTCCATGATTCGGCCTACAGGAGGCTTCGCGTTCGGTGCAACAAGCACAAGATCAAGATTGACGCGCGCTGCGATCTCAAGAGCCTCAGCTTTGGATTTGATTCCTAATTGCTCGCCGTTTTGATCGATCAGACGAATTTCGCGAGCACGAATTCCCTCGTTTAGTAACATCGCATCTTTGCTAATAATTAGCCACCTCCAGGGTTTTATCGAATACATTGTCCAGGAGAAGAAGTACATTGCCGGCCGAAGCCTCATCTTGCTCACACAATGACATACGATATGGTCCATTTTTATTTTGCAATAAAAAAAGTGCAGGCGACAACACCCACACTTACGAAAACAAAATAATAAGACGTTTACGTATTACCTGCCAACAGCCAGAATGCGTCAGCCAGGTGAGAAGCGGGTGCTTCTTCTTTCCTAAAACTTGTATTCAGTTCACTTTTGCTAATATAACACAAAGAATTTGATGTGTCAAACGAATCACTTTCGTTAACTGCAACAAAAAGTATTTTATCAGATAGAAAAACACCCTGCAATACTTTTTTTGAAAATATATTTATCACAGCTTATCATCATGCATTTTGATATAATTTAACAAAGCAGTTAATTGAACTTCTAGAAGAATCCGACTTTTCTATAGAACCAAAGAAAGCTGGTGTTTTTAATGCTGGTTGCAATCATAATTACTGGTGTCGTCACAGGCCTGCTTGCAGGCAGCGCCCTGAAGTTTTACCGGACAGGCTATGGTTTTGCAAATGATATTGACAATAAGCCTGTGATGCTGAAATCCTGCAGGTATTGCGGCGAGAGAATCCAGCGGAGCTATACCAAGAACCTCTGCCCATCCTGCTCAAAACCACTGGAGTAAAAAAATGCCCATTCAAACAGCACATTTACACCAAGGCATGCTCATGCTGGCAGCTGGTAAATAAAAAAATGAGAGAAGCCCCGCGGCTCCTCTCATTTTTTTTATTTCTTCGCTTCTTTCCTGAAAGCTTCCAGGAATTCGTCGAATGATACTGTTTCTGATTTTTGTTCGCCGTATTTACGGACATTGACAGCCTTATCAGCCACTTCGTTGTCACCGACAACCAGCATATAAGGAACTTTTTGCATTTGAGCTTCACGGATTTTGTAGCCGATCTTCTCGTCACGGCTGTCAATCTCAACACGGAAGCCCTCTGCCTTGAGCTTTTCCTTGATTTCACGAGCATAATCGAAGTGTACAGCTGGTGAAACAGGAATAATCTGAGCCTGGACTGGAGCAAGCCAAGTTGGGAATGCACCTTTGTATTCTTCGATCAGGAAGGCAACGAATCGTTCCATCGTCGATACTACACCGCGGTGGATAACGACTGGGCGATGATGCTTTCCGTCTTCTCCGATATAAGTCAATTCGAAGCGCTCTGGAAGCAAGAAATCAAGCTGGACAGTTGAAAGAGTTTCCTCTTTGCCAAGCGCAGTCTTTACCTGGACGTCAAGCTTAGGACCGTAGAATGCCGCTTCGCCCTCTGCTTCAAAGTACTCAAGACCCATTTCATCCATTGCTTCCTTAAGCATGGCCTGGGCTTTTTCCCACATTTGGTCATCATCGAAGTACTTTTCCTTGTCCTCTGGATCACGGTAGGACAGACGGAAGGAATAATCATTCATGTCGAAGTCCTTGTATACTTCAAGGACCAGCTGAACAACGCGCTTGAACTCTTCCTTGATCTGGTCGGGACGGACAAAGATATGTGCGTCATTCAAAGTCATGCCGCGTACACGCTGAAGCCCGGCAAGAGCTCCTGACATTTCGTAACGGTGCATCGTTCCAAGCTCAGCGATCCTGATTGGAAGCTCTCTGTAGCTGTGGATGCTGTTTTTGTACACCATCATGTGATGCGGGCAGTTCATCGGTCTTAATACTAGCTGCTCATTTTCCATTTCCATTACAGGGAACATGTTCTCTTGGTAGTGGTCCCAATGGCCGGATGTTTTGTACAGCTCAACACTTCCCATTACAGGAGTGTAGACATGGTCATAACCAAGGCTTACTTCCTTGTCGACAATGTAACGCTCAATAATGCGGCGGATTGTCGCGCCCTTTGGAAGCCAAAGCGGAAGTCCCTGGCCAACCTTTTGAGAGTTAGTGAATAGGTCAAGCTCTTTGCCAAGCTTGCGGTGATCGCGTTCCTTTGCTTCCTCAATCAATCGGAGGTGCTCTTTCAAATCCTCTTTCTTGAAGAAAGCAGTACCATAGATACGCTGAAGCATCTTGTTGTCGCTGTCTCCGCGCCAGTATGCGCCAGCAATGCTGAGCAGCTTGAACTCCTTCAATTTGCCTGTTGATGGGACATGGACACCGCGGCAAAGATCAACAAAATCTCCCTGCTCATACAGAGTCACTTTTTCATCAGCCGGAATCGCCTCGATCAACTCAAGCTTATATTCGTCACCGATTTCCTTGAAGAATTCTACAGCTTCTTCACGGCTGACCTCTTTACGGACAATCTCAATATTTTCATTGATGATTTTGTTCATTTCTTTTTCAATCGCAGGAAGGTCCTCTGGAGTCAATGACTCCTCCATATCGATATCATAATAGAATCCGCCTTCAATTACAGGACCGACTCCAAGTTTGACGTTTTTATAAAGACGCTTGATTGCCTGTGCCATTAAGTGAGCTGAGCTGTGGCGCAGGATTTCTAAAGCTTCCGGATGATCAGGTGTCACGATCTCGATGGACACGTCCTCTTCAATCGGTCTGCGGAGATCATACGGCTTTCCATTTACCATACCGGCAATGGCTTTCTTCTTGAGGCCCGGGCTGATTGAGCTCGCAATATCTTCAGTAGATGTTCCTGCCGGAAACTCCTTCACTGCTCCATCTGGAAACGAAATTTTTAACATGTCTGCCATTGGCTTTTCCTCCTTTTAAGATATGCGCATTTTTTGCGCAAAAAAATAAAAAAACCCGCCCCTGAAACAGGGACGAGTTTGATCACACGTGGTTCCACCCAATTTTTCATCCCACGCCAAAAGAGGCACAGGAATGACTTGGTTGAGATAACGGCAGCTGCCGCCAGCCAATACTTGCAAAGAAGCGTTCATAGCTGGAGTTCAAAGGTGGTAAGCATCTCTTTAGTGTTAGGAAGTTTTCAGCCTTGCCTTCCCTCTCTGGAAACCTTTCAAGAAAGCCCGTATCCTTATCATTACTTTTGCTAAATAATTTAAGTATGTACGTAATTATAGTTTGTAATGTTTTGAAAATCAAGTAGGCTATCGTACATTTTCATTATCCTTGTTAAAAAAATTCATCCGATCCAATTCAAACGCAGAAATCGGGCTCACTTCGACCCTTTCCTCAAAAATATTGAGGATGGTACGAACGAGAGGCTGCTGCTGGTCATCAGTATATAAATAAATCCTGTTTGGCGCGATTGACAATAGCGGAGCAATTGTCGCAGAGTCGACGTACACCGGGTGATTGACAAGCAGTCTTCGGTCGATGGCCTTGAACAGATCGCTTCGCTTGAGTTCTGTAAAATGCTGGTTATAAAAGGACATATTTTCACCAATGATCAGATACAGATGATTCATCTGTGAATTCCTGTCTGCCAGGAAATTACGAAGAGTATGGATAAACACCTGATATTCCTGTTCCATTTTGTATTCATCAATGGCTACTTCCAGCCATTGGGATAGCCGCTCCAAATAGGCCTTCAGCCTGAACTTCACAAAAGAATCGAACGAGAAAGAGATCTTTTCATTAAAAATCTCATTGATCGCCTGTTTAATATGCCCCTCCTCATCGAATCCTTCCAGGAATGGGGTCAGTTCCTCCCGTTCACCTTCCAGGACGGAGTAGATGATATCAATGATTTGTTCCTGCTCCTCCTCATCGGTAAAAAAATATCCATCCGCCAATATGGACCTGAACCAATCATCCCGCTTTGTCAAAATCAAAAAATCATAAAAACTGTTTTTTAGCTCGGTGAGCAGCCCATCTTTAAAAAATTCTTCAGGTATTTGCACTCTATTTCGATCTTCATTAAGAAGAATAACATTCGTTTCCTGCCATGAAGCGAGCCTGGTGATCAGATGCTGGTACAGCTTCCAGGCATCCTGCTTTTTTCGGAAGATGATTTCAATCAACCATATCCCCCCTTTATAAATAATCCCTGATTATATATATGGGGAACTTGGCCAATTTAGAAGTGGAGTAATTGCAGATTATCCGGTCAAAAAAAGAGGCCGCAGTGCAGGCTGCGGCATTCATGTGTTAATTTGCTTTATATTCTGCGGTTCTTGCCTTCTACCTTGACCGGATCGGCCAGATACTTGATCCGCTCCATGATTCTCGCGGCCTTGAGCTGCTCTTCTTCTCCGCGCTGGCTGTGCGTCAAATGATGCTCCAGCCCTTTCAGGTCGAAATTGGAGGTGAAGAATGTCGGCAGGTTTTCGAGCATGCGGAATTGCAGGATCGTCCCCAAAATCTCATCGCGTGCCCAGCTGCTCATTGTTTCAGCTCCTAAATCATCAAGCATCAGGACATTTGCTTTTTTGATCGCTTCCAGCTTGTCATTTACACTGTGGTCGCCGATTGCGTTTTTCATTTCCCTGAAGAATTCAGGCACATAGACAATCAAGGAGCTTACTTGCTTTTGAGCAAGCTCGTTGGCGATGGCTCCAAGAAGGTATGACTTCCCTGTCCCGAACGGACCGTGCAGAAAAAGTCCTTTCTGCTTCTTGCCTGGTTCATAATTCTCAACAAAATCCTTGGCCATCTTAATTGCCTTGAATCTTCCCTGATCATCAAGCTCGATGCCGCCGAAGGATGCCTTCAAAATCTCCTTGGGCACATATATGCTATTGATCAGGCGGGCATGCTTTTGCTGTTCGTCATGAACGACTTTTTTCTTGCAGCGGTCATATTTAATTTCGATATATTTCCCTTTGATAAAAAGTTCAGGCTCATAGCCCTTGATCATATTCCTGCACGCAGACAAACTAGGACAGTCTTCGCATCCCTTGCTCTGGTTTGTGAACTCATACAGCTTGCTCATGCTTCCGTCCAGCATTTCGCGGGTTATGCTATCTGCATTTTCGTCAAGGAATTGTTTAACATGCTGGTCCTGCATGACCTGCCGTTTGATTGCCTCATAGCGGCTCTGGAAATTCTGGTTATTCGCCAGTTTTTTTAGAGTTTCATTTATATTTTGCATTGGAGTCACCTCCCGGATTTAAATTTCTTCAGTTCTTCTTCAAGTTTTCTCTTCTCTGTTTCGTAATCAGCGTCTTCTACCGCACCCGCTGCCTGTCCTGCTTGTTCATCCTCAAGCTTCTTTCCGAACCAATCAGGCAATACTTCTTTACGGACTGGCTTGCGCTTATTTTGTGCAGCAGGGGCTTTCTTGCCCTCCGCCCAGTCGAGGTATTGACGGTGTTCATTTTTAGCCAGCTGCATCGCATCCTTGACAGTCGATATTTTCTTTCGTGCCCAGTGGCTGGCAATTTTCTCGATATATCCCTTTGTCAGCTTCTTATCAGTCTTGAGCATAACATAATCAACCAAAACATTCACGACTCCCGGAAGCAATTTCTGGTTGAATATAATATCCTCCACGATTTGCAAATCTGATTTCGAAGGCTCAGCGCCGCCGGAATAATCAATCAGGAGCTGGCGGGGAGAGGTTCTTTCAAAATAGAGGATCAGTTCCTCCTCCTGCGATTTCGGCTCTTCAATCCCTGCTTTATGCTGGGCAGGCTGAACACGGTCAAGCAGCGCCGGAAGCTGGTCCTGGTATTCAAATTGATACCAGTCGCGCGCTGCCTTCCGCAATTCCTCAATATCGATCTCGTTATCCGCATTTACAGCGCTTAGGACGATATTTTTCATTTTCAGCGCATCAATTCCATACAGGAAAGCAAGATTGCTGATCGCTTCCTTCACTTTGGCGGTGAAGGCTTTTTTCGGCAATAGAGTTTCCTTCATGCCGCCGATCAGCAATTCAAAATTGAATTCTTCCAGCGGGATCTGGATTTTATTCGGCTCAGCTCTTCCGATAAAAGCGGTTCCGTCTGCTGATTGCAAATCAAGAGCTGATTCTGGATTTTGCATTAATGCTTCAGGCGATACAGAGGCGAACACATCCTGAAATTCTTTAGTTATTTCCGCGTATTCCAGGTTTGGAGCCACTATTCTGTCGCTGAAGAACCGCTTAAGCCGCAGGAATTGATTTTTGCCAACCTTGCGATACAGGTATACATTCAGCATTCCATCCAGGAAGAACTGTTCAGGTGTAAGCGGCGGCTGAAGTTGATAGATAAAAGAGCGGCCATCCTCCCCATTTTTCACAAAAGTCTTCAGCAGGCCCATTCCTTCCAGCTTCTGGCGTGCATGGTAAATATCCTTCAGGTTCATATCCATGACGGTCATTAAATTATGGTGTGTCACCGGCTCTGACCAAAGCCGGTTTTCTTCAAGCTCTGCCCATAGCGTCATGTAAAGGCTTAAACATGATGGACCAATTAAAGGCTGATATAAAAAGGTCAGCACTTTGCGATCATATTCATGCAGCAGTCCTCCGGAAGCAACAATATACTGATCTATAGGCAATGTTTCCTGCCAATGCTGAGCCATCACATACCCCTCCATGTCTATAAAAAAAGCTGAAGTTCCCTTCAGCTTCCTCAGGATTTCTTAAATATTTATGACATACTTTTTATTTAAGGCTCTTTTCTAATACTTTGTTGCTATTCTATATGCTTTTGAAATCACCTTCTAAATGGTTTTTTAAAGAAGGCTTTGCAATAAAAGGCTGTTGATTTCCGTTCCAGGCGCTTCGCTTTCCTCTGAAAAATTATGAAAAAGCCCAATAGCCGGCTTTTTCAAGAGCAAATTTTTCCTAGGGCGTGCGCTGAGCCTCCTCGTCGCTTTCGCTCCTGCGGGGTCTCACCTGCCCGCTTCATCCCGCAGGAGTCTACGCGCTCAATCAACAGGACCTTAATTCAATATTAATGAAAGCAACAATCTTTGCGAAAACAGCCTTATTTAAACAATTATGATCTTTCCTTCTTAAGCAAGTCCTTCAGTTCATCAATAAAAACATTAATATCTTTAAATTGGCGATAAACAGATGCAAACCGGACATAGGCAACCTCATCTACATTGGCAAGCCTGTCCATGACCATTTCGCCCACTGCTTCACTTTTCACTTCAGAAACGCCCTGGCTCCTGAGTTCCTTTTCAACCTCTGAAGCAAGTTCCTCCAATTCCTTCAAAGCGACCGGACGTTTCTCACAGGCCTTAATCAAGCCTCTGAGGAGTTTTTCACGGTTGAATTCCTCCCGCGTTCCTTCTTTCTTGACCACAATCAAAGGAATTTCTTCCACTTTTTCAAAGGTAGTGAACCGATACCCGCATTCTTCACATTCACGTCTGCGGCGAATGGAACGGCTATCATCAACCGGTCTTGAATCAAGGACTCGGGTAGAATTATTTTGGCAAGTTGGACATTTCATTTCGATCAGCTCCGAATATCTTGAAATAATGTAGTGATGGATAACCGCATAATGCAGGCGCTTTCCTTTTTCGCCGCCAATCGGCGAGTTTTCTTTATTCCTTACTAATATCTTATAAAAAAGATGAAAGCCGGACAAGAGGAACTATTTATTTCCATGAATACCCGAACCAATATATGTATGCGCCTTGTCCAATTTTTGATAAAAATGGGACATATCTTTTCTTAGGGCAGGGTTCACACCTGCCAAAGAAAACTTTTCTGTTGAGATATGCATATCCACCGCAGTCTCGAATGGCTTCGTCGTCACAATGGTCACTGTTAAAAAGGCAGGAATTCCCCTGTTCAGCTCAGCTGAAATTTCCCCATGCTCCTTTGACACGCTTGTGATTTTCGCTGACGGCTCTGATCTCAGAAGATCTTCTACGGTTTGAAAGACCTGGTTGAAATTCGCTTTATAATATCGCGTCCTCAGCTGCTCGTCGCTGCTGTTCTCGCTTGTTCCACTAAATTTTTGAAAACGACCTGTAAGGGCTTTGAACATAAAATGGTCCTCCTGCAATTTGTTATAGTTACAGTGTACCGTATTTTCAAAATAAATTAAAAAGAGGTGTATCGCTACACCTCTTGTACATTCATATTTTCAATTATAGAGCTTTAGCTTGTGCCTGTTTCACTTGCACAGGGCCCATTCCGCGCGGAAGTTCGATGTTCTCACGAGTTTGAGCGCCAAGAGCTTCTGCAATATAGTCAGCTGCAATATTAGGATTTAGATCGCCGCATGTGTAAACATCAATGCTTGCGTATCCATGTTCTGGGAAGCTGTGAATAGTTAAATGAGATTCAGAGATAATGACAACTCCGCTTACACCCTGCGGCGCAAATTTATGGAATGCAACCTCGCGGATTTCAGCACCTGATTTTAAAGCAGCTGAAACGAAAGTCTGTTCAATATACTCCATATCATTCAATTTTTCAAAATCGCAACCCCAAAGTTCAGAAATTACATGACGTCCCATTGTTTCCATTATTCAATTTCCCCCTCTAACATTATTAGAATGAAATCCTTAGTTTCAATGGTATCTTAACTACCACGGGGGAAAGTTAGTCCAGAGAGGTCCTAACCCTTTAAGTAGCCAATTGGTACCGTTATTAAGAAGTTCACGATGACTAGTATACTTCCTTTATATTTATTTTGCAACACATGAAAACAAAATTTTTTAGCGATTTTTCAGTTTAATCTCACCTAGTTTCATATATTGCTATAACAAAGGCTTTTCTGACTTTTTACTGGCGCTTCTATTCATTGATTTTTGGTTCGTTATAAGTCTGTTGATTTTCGCTCCAGACGCTTCGCTTTCCTCAGAAAAATTATGAAAAAGCACAATTGCCGGCTTTTTCAAGAGCAAATTTTTCTTGGGGCGTGCGGTGAGCCTCCCCGCCGCTGCGCTCCTGCGGGGTCTCACCTGTCCCGCTGCTTCCCGAAGGAGTCTGCGCGTCTTCCACTACAATCAACAGGTGTTAACAAAAAACTTAGGGCTCTAATAACAAAAAAAAGCCTGCCGGATCTAATCCCGGCAAGCTTCTTGCAAATTTGTTCAACCAACCTTCATGGCCGGTGAATTTGACATGGCATGGGCTACATGCTTTGCAAGGTCCACGACTCTGCTGGAATAGCCCCATTCATTGTCGTACCATGCCAGTACCTTCACCTTGTTTGCACCGATTACCATTGTTGACAGTCCATCGATGATCGCTGAATGCTCATTCGTGTTAAAGTCGATCGAAACAAGCGGATCGGTTGTGATATCAAGAATTCCATTCAGCTTGCCCTTTGCTGCTGAATAGAAAGCATCATTGATTTCATCCACAGTCACTTCACGTTTCAGGTCAACCACAAGGTCTACAAGTGAGACGTTTGGTGTTGGAACCCTCAATGCCATACCATGCAATTTCCCTTTTAACTGAGGCAGTACAAGAGACAGCGCTTTTGCTGCTCCAGTCGAAGTTGGAATGATTGACTGGCCGCATGAACGCGCTCTGCGCAGATCCTTATGCGGATTATCGATATTATTTTGGTCATTCGTGTATGCATGGACTGTTGTCATCAGGCCGTTATCAATTCCGAATGTATCATCAAGAACCTTTGCCACAGGAGCAAGGCAGTTTGTTGTGCAGGACGCATTGGAAATAATGTCATGCTCTTCAATATTTAATGCGCTTTCATTTACACCCATAACAATAGTGATATCTTCATTTGTTCCAGGTGCTGTCAGGATCACTTTCCTGGCGCCAGCATCTAGATGAAGCGCTGCTTTGTCACGTGAATTGAACTTGCCGGTAGCTTCTATGACAATATCAATCTTCATTTCTTTCCATGGCAATTCAGCAGGATTACGATTGCTTAATAGCTTAACTGTTTTACCGTTAACGATTAAGTGATCGTCAGCAGGAATTACTTCCCCTGAGAATTGTCCATGTGTTGAATCATATTTAATTAAATGCGCCAGCGTTTCTGCTGGATAGCTCGCATTAATTGCTACTACTTCGAAATTGTTTTCCAAAATGGCTCTTCTGAAAACCATTCTGCCAATTCTCCCAAAACCGTTTATCGCTATTCTCGCCTTCATTATACGGCCCCTTCCGAATTAGTGTTATACTTAATAACCCCTTTGTATGGTATTAGTATAACATATTAAAATTTATTTGTGATATATAAAAGCACACATTTTAAATTTAAAATAATTCTGATAATAATAACTGAAAGTTATACTGGGATTATTTTGGAGTAAACAAGATTCAAAGGGAAAGAACAGGGATTTTATTATTGGAAATCCGGATTATAACCAGAGAAATGAAAGTTATGAAGACAATAAAAAAAAGAGCCATTCCAGGCTCTTTAGATTCCCCATTTCTTCAAAATGTCCTTAAGCTGCTGTTTACTTTCCTCAATGCTGCCGTTATTGTCAATGACCGCGTCTGCCAGACCGACTTTATCCTGAATCGGCATCTGCGAATTGATTCTGGCCATTGCCTCTTCCTTAGAAAAACCGTTTCGGTCCATCAGCCTTTCCAGCTGTGTCTGTTCATTGACGTAGACAACAATAATTTTTTCCACTAGCGCTGTCAGCTTGCTCTCGAATAAAAGCGGGATATCCATCACGATCGCTTTTTCGTTTGCTTCTTCCGCAAGCTTCCTTTTTTGAGCCATCCTTCCACGGACAGCTGGGTGGACAATTGAATTAAGCATTTTTCTTTTTTCACTGTCATTGAACACAATACTGCCTAATTTCGGGCGATTTATAGCTCCATTTTCATCGAGTATTTCCTCACCAAAAAAACTGACAATGTCGCTGTATGCTTTTTCTCCTTTTTCAACTGCAAGCCTGGCCTCGATATCGGCATCGATGACTGGAATGCCCATTTCGGCAAACATCGCCGATATGGTGCTTTTCCCGCTTGCTATCCCTCCAGTCAATCCAATAACTAGTGACATTGTTCCTGTATCCTTTCGCCGGGCATTTACATTTTAAGAAGCCCAATAATGATTAATAAAATTCCTGGTACAAATGAAAATTTCTGCATCCAGCCGCTCTTGGCAAAGTAACTGCCCAGCTTCATTCCTGCATAGACAAAAATCGAACTCATGCAGGCTGCCGCAAGAGCCAATTTTGCCGGTGATAAACCAAGCAAAGCGGCGCCGATACCCGCGCCGAACGCATCAAGCGACAAGGCAAGGCCAAGCATGACGGCTTCTATACCGTTAATTGTACCTGAGCGGTCAAAGTCAGCAGTCATCGGCTTCTTCAGGATATTGATGACAATGCCCAGGGACTTTATTTCAAAATTCATAATGATTTTTTCATGACAGAGCAGTTCGTTTTTATCGGGACGAAAAAACTGGATAAGAATCCATCCCCCAAGCAAAATCAACACAGCCCCGCCAAGCTTTTCTGCCAAATCAGGCGAGAAAAAGCTCTCCAAAAGTTGCCCAATCATCATCGCAGCCATCAAAACAGCTGCTGAACAAACCGCGATTACAGCTATTGATTTCAGCGGTATCTTCATTTTCCGCAATCCATACGTTAACCCTACACTAAAACTGTCAAGACTGACAGCGAATGCAAGTAAAAGCAGGGAGATTGTTTGCGCCATAAACTAAGCTCCTTCCTGTCAATCGCTACGTTAGTATATGGAAGGAGCCTATTTATGGTGAGTAAAACAACCTGTCTATCAAATGAATTATTGGGCGATTACAGCTGCTGGCATTTAGGGCAGTAATGTGTGCCCCTTCCGCCTACAACTGTTTTTTCCAGTGGTGTTCCGCATACTTTGCATGGCTCGTTTTTGCGGCCATACACAAAAAGCTGCAGCTGGAACATCCCTATCTGGCCTTGTGAATTGACATAAGAGCGGATGGTACTGCCGCCTTTTTCAACAGCCTCGGAAAGCGTGCTGACAATTTCCTTGTGTAAAACTGCCTCCTCCTCGGGAGTGAGGGTATTCGCAATCCGCTCCGGATGGATGCCAGCTCTGAACAATGCTTCATCTACATAAATGTTCCCAAGCCCGACAAGGATTTTTTGATCCAGCAATGCAGGTTTAATTTTTCGATTTGTCTTCTTAAGTTTTTCTGATAGCCACTCAAGCGTAAACTCTTCTGAAAAAGGCTCCGGACCCAGATCCGCAAGAGGCTGGGTATCAAACTCTTTACCTTTTTCATACAAATGCATGGTTCCGAACTTGCGGACATCCTTATATCGCAATTGAGTGCCATCGGTAAAATGAAAGATCACATGCGTATGCTTGTCCACAGGTTCATCTGCTTTAAATAGGCCGTACTTGCCCTCCATCCGGAGATGGGAGACAAGTGCGTAAAGTTCCGTATAAAGGATGAGGAATTTCCCTCTCCGTCCGATTTCCTTGATGGTTTGCCCCTTCAGTGCATCATTGAATTGCTCGACTTCATCAGGGCGCTTGATCATTTTCGGCCAGAAAACTGAGACCTGGCCGATTTCTTTCCCAATTGCAAGAACCTCAAGAGTTCTCCGTACGGTTTCTACCTCTGGCAATTCAGGCATACGATCCCGCCTTTCCTGGCTTATTTCCATTCTGTTATCCTTTAGCCCAGCATCTACTTGGCGTCGTACCACGTTGGGCCATAAGCGTAATCCACTTTAAGAGGGACTTTAAGCTCGATTGCGTTTTCCATGACGTCCGGAACGATCTTCTTCAGCGTTTCAATTTCGTCCTCTGGTGCTTCAAAGATCAATTCATCGTGCACCTGGAGCAGCAGCCTTGACTTCAGGCCTTCATCCTTCAGCCTTTCAGCCATATCGATCATGGCCTTTTTAATAATATCCGCCGCACTGCCCTGGATTGGCGTATTCATTGCTGTCCGTTCTGCAAAGCTTCTCAAATTGAAATTTCTGCTTGTGATTTCCGGGATGTATCTGCGGCGATGGAGCAGAGTCTGCACATATCCCTTTTGTTTAGCATCCTTAACGATCTCATCCATATACTGTTTCACACCAGGATAGCTTTCCAGATAACGTTCAATGAATTCGCCCGCTTCCTTTCTCGTAATGCTAAGGCTTTGAGAAAGGCCGTAATCACTGATTCCATATACGATTCCAAAGTTAACTGCCTTGGCATGGCGGCGCATATTCGAAGTGACTTCCTCAGCGCCTACGTTGAAGACCTCCATCGCGGTCTTTGTATGGATATCCATATCATTCTGGAAGGCCTCGATTAATTTTTCGTCGCCTGCAATATGTGCGAGCACCCTCAGCTCAATTTGCGAGTAGTCAGCCGCAAAGATGACCCAATCCTTTTCTGATGGAACAAAAGCCTGTCTGATCTTCCGGCCTTCCTCCAGCCTGATGGGGATATTCTGCAGGTTTGGATCTGTGGAACTTAATCTTCCGGTGGCAGTCAGAGCCTGGTTGAACCTTGTATGCACCTTCTGCGTTCCTTTATTGACGACCTTCTGCAGTCCTTCAATATATGTGGACTGAAGCTTTCCAAGCTGGCGATAGTTCAGGATTTCCTCGATGATTTTATGCTTTGGTGCGAGCTTTTCAAGAACATCAGCAGACGTGGAATAGCCTGTCTTTGTCTTCTTTGCTGCCGGCAAACCCAGTTTTTCAAAAAGGATGATTCCTAGCTGCTTAGGAGAATTAATATTGAATTGCTCTCCTGCCATTTCAAAAATCTTTGTCTCAATTTCAGCAAGCCGGCCCTTGATTTCTTCCCCCATATTTCCAAGACGCTCCATATCGAGCTTGATGCCCTGGTATTCCATATCGGCCAGGACAAGAGAAAGCGGCATTTCAAGACTGCTGAATAGCTCATGCTGATCATTTTCCCATAACTCATTCTCGAGCTTCTCTTTCAAGGACGTCAAAGCTGCTGCCTTGCGTACGAGGTGTTCCCCAAGCGTATTTTCCTCTGGAATCCTTCGCTTGGCACCTTTTCCATATACAGCCTCATCTGACTGGACACTCATAAAACCATGCTGCCTTGCTACTTCCGCAAGGTCATCATGGGATTCGGACGGGTTGATGATGTAGGAAGCAAGCGCGACATCGAAGTCAGCGCCCTTCAGATGAATGCCCTGGTGGCGCAATGAAACTTCTGAACTTTTTGCATCATACACTGTCTTTTTGCAAGTTTCATCTTCTGCCCATTTTTTGAAAGCCTCTGATTCCAGAGCCATTTTGGCGGGCAGATAGAAGTTTCCTTTTTCGCTTACGACTGCAAAGCCGACAATATCAGCATAATGATAGTTGTCTTCCAATACTTCCACATAAAAGCCGCTGTCACTGCCTAACATCTCCGCACTGATTTGCTCAGGCTGTTCAAACTCGATCTCCTCAAGCTCGACTGTATCACCAGCTTCTACATCCCCGCCAACCTTGTCCAGCAATGAATTGAAGCCCAGCTCCTTGAAGATTTTTATGACCTTCTCTTTTTCCGAGCCTTCATATTCCAATTGGTCAAGCCCAATTTCTACAGGTGCTTCCCTTGTTATGGTTGCAAGCTCCTTGCTCATCACTGCCTGGTCCTTGAATTCCTCCAGCTTTTCCTGGAGCTTTTTCCCGCTCACCTTATCGATTGACTGCAGCAGGTTTTCAAGGGTCCCATACTCTTTTAAAAGCTTGATCGCTGTTTTCTCGCCTACTCCTGGAACGCCCGGTATATTATCGGAAGCATCCCCCATAAGACCCTTCATATCGATAATCTGCTCTGCAGTCAGCCCGTACTTTTCCTGGATATGCTGAGGTGTATATTCCTCAATGTCGGTGATTCCTTTTCGTGTAATGCTGACAGTTGTATGGTCAGAGCTTAATTGAGTCAAATCCTTATCTCCAGAGATGACCTTGGTTTCGAAGCCTTCTTTTTCAGCCAGCAAGCTTAAAGTGCCAATAATATCATCGGCTTCGTAGTTTTCCAGCTCATATTGAGGAATGCTGTATGCCTTCAATAATTCACGAATGAAAGGAAATTGCTCTGATAGCTCAGGCGGAGTCTTTTGTCTCCCGCCCTTGTATTCACTGAAAGTCTTGTGCCTGAAGGTCGTTTTCCCCGCATCAAAGGCAACCAGGATGTGCGATGGCTTTTCATCCTCAAGAATTTTCATTAGCATCATTGTAAAACCATAAACAGCATTCGTATGTATCCCTTTTTCATTATTCAATAGCGGCAGCGCAAAAAACGCACGGTAGGCTATACTGTTCCCATCTATCAAAACAAGTTTTTTAGACATGTGTTTCCTCCTCATTTTATGAAAGTTTTCCATGTAAGTACTGGCAGCATTTTTTCATTTAGGCTCAGTTAAAGCTGAAGGTTGATTTATAAACGCTGTTGATTGTAGTGGAAGGCGCATAGACTCCTTCGGGATTTAGCGGGCAGGTGAGACCCCGCAGAAGCGGAGCGACGAGGAGGCTCACCGCACGCCCCAAGAAGAATTTGCTCATAAAAAAGCCAGCAGTTGGGTTTTTCATAATTCTTCAGAGGAAAGCGAAGCGCCTGGAACAAAAATCAACAGCCTTGTTTAACAAAGCCTTCATTTAAGAAAATTTCAACTTTCGCAAAGCACCCTATATAAACATAGATCTAAACAATAATAAAGACCGTTAAATCCCTTTCTATTTTATCATGAGAGATGATAGAAAGAAAAATAACGGCCTTGTTATAGTGTTTCAGTATTAGTTTGTGTAGCCCATCAGCATTCTTGCGTATGGGGAGTTGGATGGAAGGACGATGACCGTCTCGCCATTGATGGTCTTTTTATAGGATTCGAGCGTCCGGAACATTGTGTAGAATTCAGGGTCCTTGGAGAAGGACTGGTTATACACCCTTGCTGCCTCTCCTTCCCCTTCACCACGGATCGTTTCAGCATCTGCTGAGGCCTTGGCGAGGAGCTCCTTTACTTCACGGTCGGTCTGGGCTACAATCCGGTTCTTCTCGGCATCCCCCATGGAAAGGTACTCCTGAGCCTTGGATTCACGTTCGGAAATCATCCTTGTAAAAACAGATTTCTCATTCTCTGCTGGCAGGTCAGTCCGCTTCATACGCACATCGGTTACTTCGATACCGTAGTTTCCTCCAGCTAGAAGATCATTCACCTTTTCTGTTACCCTATCATTCAATGAACCCCGGGATGACTTCTCATCATTGATGATTTCGTCATAATCCAGCTGCCCTAGCTCGGAACGGACGACAGAGTAAATGAATTCCTCCATTCTGCCTTCTGCCCCTTCGAGTGTCCTTGCGTTTGAAATCATTTTTTTCGGGTCTTCGATTCGCCAGATCGCATAGTTATCGATCAAAATCCTCTTTTTATCCTTTGTATTGATCTCAGCCTGAGATACATCATAGGTTAATTGATACTTAGGCAATGTCGTCACGCTTTGAACAAACGGGATTTTATAATTCAGCCCCGGCTCCTCTATGATTCTTACAACTTCACCAAATTGGCGGACCACCTTGTATTCACCCTGCTTTACGATAAAGACATTTGTGAAAATGATCACCAGTGACGCGATTAGGATAATGAGAAAAATCCCCAGCTTCGTATAATTTTTTAAATTAGAAGAGCCGCCGCCGCGCTCATTGATATCAATTACGTTTTGATCAGCCATTATCCTTCTCACTGCCTTCCTTTTCCGACTTCGGCTTTTCTGTTTCAAGCGGGCGAATCGGGAAATATTTCATCGTATTCCCCTCATCGTTCATGATGTATATTTCTGTTCCTGGCAGAACCTGTTCCAAAGTTTCGAGGATCAGACGCTGTTTAGTAATATCCGGGCTTTGCTTGTATTCCGCATACAGCTTATTGAAGACTGCAACGTCCCCTCTGGCGCGCTCTATCCTGGCCGCTTTTTCACCTTCTGCCCTTGAGATCAGAGCATCCTTTTCACCCTGCGCTTCATTCAGCTGCTTATTTCTGTATTTTTTGGCTTCATTTATCTTTGTGTTCATTGTCTCTCGCGCATCCGTAACATCTGTAAACGCCGTGCGCACTTCCGCATTTGGAAGTTCAACGTCCTGCAGCTTTACACCAAGGACTGATACGCCCATATCGTATTTGGCTATTAGCGTTGAAAGCAGGTCACGTACTTCAGCTTCGATTTCGGCTTTTCCTGAGGTCAGGGCATCATCAATTTTGGAGCTTCCGATGATACTCCGAACAGATGCAGAAGTAGCATCATATAGGATTTCCTTTGGCTCATCCGCATTGTAAAGATATTTTGCAGGATCAGTTATTTTCCATTGGACAACCAGATCTGCCAGAACGATGTTTTCATCGCCTGTGATCATTTTCGTTTCATCTGGAAATTCTTTAATTTCCCCATTCTTTTGTTCATAGCCAAATTGTAAACTGAATGTTTCCTTCGACAGTTTCTCCACACTTTGGATTGGCCATGGCAGCTTGAAGTGCAAGCCAGGTGTACTGATTCCCTCCTCAACCTTTCCGAACGTCAAAATGACTGCCTGTTCCGATTCATCTACCGTATACCAGGTCGTGAAAGCAACAAGTCCTAGAAGCAGCGCCAGGACAACAATCCCGGTCGTAACATAAATCCTTTTTAAGCTAACCATTCTCTTCCCCTCTTTTCTATCCTTTTGTCTATGTTTGTTTTTACGGATTAAACATTAAAAAGTTTCAAAAAAAAGCATAATCCAAAAGGCCTATATAGACAATGAGAAAAAGCACAAGCGGGGTCTGCTTGTGCCTTTTCTGAGCTCCTTGGATGAAGGGGTCTTCAATAAAGATTGTAGCAGCACAGTGTTAAGCAAAAATAAATCCATTGTTAAGACATTGTAAATTTATCCAGGAAGTGACCAGATTGCAAGTAAAAAAAAAACAGCCGGCTTCAGCCGGCTGTTTAATTCATGTGGACTTAACCGTATATTCAAGAACTCTCAGGAAAACGTTTAAGCAATTTGATCGTAAAGGTTGTTCCCTTTCCTACCTCACTCGTGACTTCAATGGATCCCTTATGTGCTTCTATAATATGCTTCACGATGGCCAAACCAAGGCCCGTTCCGCCTGAATTCCTGCTCCTTGCTTTATCTACCCGGTAAAACCGCTCAAAAATACGGGGAATTTCATTCTTCTCAATCCCAATTCCAGAATCCTTCACCACTAATGAAACCTTTTCTCCCTGCTCTATCAGGGAAATCCTGATTGTAGCGCCATTCGGGGAATAGGTGATGGCATTGCTGACAAGGTTAATCAGCACTTGTTTCAACCGATCAGCATCTCCATCGATTTCAACATTGCCTATGACAGGCGCAAGCTCCAGTTGAATCTCTTTTACTGCAGCTCTGCCCCGCAGGATTCCCAGTACTTCCTCCGCTTCCTTTTCCAGATTTACTTTACCGATTGTCAGCGTGAAGCCGTGCTGTTCGATTTTGGAAAGGTCGAGCAGCTCCTGTATCAGGATTTGCAGGCGGTTGCTTTCTTTTAAAATGATATCCAGGAAAGCTTTCAGTGTCTCCTGATCATTCATCGCGCCATCAAGCAGCGTCTCGGAAAATCCTTTTATCGACGTAATTGGTGTCTTTAATTCATGTGAGACATTCGCGACGAAGTCCTTCCGCATTTGTTCCAGTTTCTTCAGTTCGGTAATATCATGAAAAACAAGGAGGATCCCTTTCCAGACATTGTTCGTTCCAATAATCGGCACACCGTATACCTCAAAATACCGCCGCTCAATTTCAAGTGGCAGTACTACCTGTTTCCGGACTTTTTGCTCGGTCATGAAGATTTCCTCAACCATTTGGGTGATTGCATCATGCTCAATTACTTCATAATAAAGCTTATCGAGATATTCAGAAGGGTCAACATTGAATATTTCTTTATAGGGACGGTTAATCAAATTGATATACCCTCTGCTGTCGATTAAAATCAAACCGCTGCCCATATTTTCAATTAAAGTTGACAAGCGGTCCTGCTGGGACTCCTTCTGCTTCATCAATTCCTGAAGATTCCTGGCCAGAACATTGATAGATGCACTGAGCATACCGGTTTCATCAATGTGGTCTTCGTATGTCCGTGCACGGTAGTTTCCTTTTGCAAGCTCGATTGCAACGTTTGTTGCCGACTCAATTGGCTTTGTGTAGCGATTTGTTATCCGGGACCCGAGAATGATGATAACAATCATGGACATTCCCAGGCTGACAGACAAAATCCACCAGATCTCCCGATATGCCTTTTGAAGTTCGTCAATCTTGGTCGTTAAAAAAACATAACCTTCTTTTTCTTTGTTAAGGATAAGCGGTTTCCAATAATAATGCAGGTCATAGCCTCCGCCGATTTCCAGGTCGCTCTGTTCCCCTGGTTTATCCTCAACAATGTCCCCAATGATTTCTTGATGCCTGCCCATCTTTTCATCAGAAATTTCACCAGTATCGTAACGGATCTTGCCATCCATATCCACCAGTGTAATCCGGGCATCCAAAAGCTTGCCCATGTTTGAAATCTCCTCGGGATTAAGCGAATCCAGGCCGCCATTCTGCTCAATATTGGAGGTTAGCAGGCTCATTTCTATTTTGATCCGTTCATTGAATGAATGAATATAGTAATTTTTGAATAGCTGCCCAAGCACTAGGCCCAGGCCCAGCAAAACGATGATGATCAGGGTTATAAGGGCAAAAAGCAGTCTTGTCCGGTACTTTGTCATTCTCCCTTAGGTTCCTCCAGCTTATAACCAAGACCGCGAATCGTCTTGATATAGGACGGTTTTTTTGTATTTTGTTCGATTTTTTCGCGCAAGTGGCTGATATGTACATCGACAATCCTTGTATCTCCAGCAAAATCATAATTCCAAACGGAGCTCAGCAGCTGGTCACGGGTCAGAACACGGCCTTTATTTTTTGCCAGGAAAAGGAGTAATTCAAATTCCTTAGGCGTGAATTCAAGCAGCTGGTCCATAAAATAAGCCTCATAGAATTCCGGCAGTATCTTTAGTTCCCCGATGCGGATCTGTCCTTCTTCCTCACCCTTTTCCTCGACAGGTTCAGGAAGGGTTTGTACTCTGCGCAGAATCGCTTTTACCCTTGCCACAACCTCACGCGGGCTGAATGGCTTTGTCATGTAATCATCCGCCCCAAGCTCAAGGCCAAGCACTTTGTCAAACTCATCATCCTTGGCAGTCAGCATTAAAATAGGCACATTTATTTTTTGCTGTCGAAGCAGCTTGCACACTTCGATGCCATCGAGCTTGGGAAGCATTAAATCCAATACCATCAAATCCGGCTTCTCTTCTGCTGCCAGTTTGATTCCTTCTTCCCCATCCATTGCTGTCACAACCGTATAGCCTGCCTGTTCCAGGTTATACTTAAGCAGCGTAACGATTGACTGTTCATCATCAACAACCAAGACCTTCTTGTCCATATATGCCTCCAAAAATGTTATTACCCCTGTTTCATCCATTAGCTCTATTTACATTATAATATCAATCCATCTAGTAAAATCAAATATAAAGAAAAAGAGATGTACATCAACTGTACATCCCTGCCTTTTTAAAAATTCTCCAGTGCTTTCCCATCCATTCGCTGGACTGGATATGGTGGGCATACAAGCAACTTCCCCTTGATTACTGATTCGTCTTCCTCATTCTTCCCAGTAACAGTAATCTCGACTGTATGCTTGCCCTTGTTAACTTCTGTTACTTCAAATAGGAACTGGACAGTCCCATAGTGGTAAATTGGTTTAACATATTCTATATCCTGTTTTAAAATATGGCTTCCCGGTCCAGGCAAATACTTTGAAACTGCAGAAGTAATGATTCCATTCAGCATGATTGCCGGAACAATCGGTTTTTCGTATGGCGTCTGGGAAGCATAGTCATGCTGGATGTATAAAGGATTTGCATCATTGGTTAACCCCAGGTAAAGCAGCAAATCCTTGTCCTCAATTTTTTCAGTCAAAGTCAGCTTTTCACCAACAGTGATTTCTTCAAGCTTCCTTCCAAGCTTACGTTTTCTTCCAAGCAGCATAGCCCTTTACCCCTTTGCAATCGAAGTTTGGATATTTGCAATCCATTCCCTTGTCCAAAAACAATATACTTATTAATTTCTGCAAAAAAATCGGGGAATATTCCCCGATTTCCAAATGATCCTTAAGCAAGAACCTGCATAACACTTCGTACAGACTCAGCAGACTTATCAAGCGCTGCCTTTTCTTCTTCTGTCAATTCAAGCTCAATAACCTTTTCAATGCCACCTGCTCCAAGGATCGTAGGGACACCAAGGTAAATACCCTCGTATCCGTATTCCCCTTCAAGATAAGCGATAGCCGGAAGAACACGGCGCTGGTCTTTCAGGATCGCTTCACACATTTCCACCAGCGAGGCTGCTGGTGCGTAGTATGCGCTTCCATTTCCAAGAAGGTTGACAATCTCGCCGCCGCCCTTGCGTGTACGTTCAACGATGGCATCGAGGCGTTCTTTCGGAATAAGAGTTTCCAGCGGAATACCGCCAGCATATGAATAACGTACTAGAGGAACCATGTCATCACCATGGCCGCCAAGGACAAATCCTGTCACATCTTTTACAGACAGATTAAGTTCCTGTGCCACGAATGTACGGAAACGAGCAGTATCAAGAACACCAGATTGACCGATCACTCGGTTCTTAGGGAAGCCTGACTCTTTGAAAATAGTATAAGTCATGGCATCAACCGGGTTGGTCAGTACCACGATAAAGCAGTCTGGAGAATGCTTTGCGATTTCCTGAGCAACGCTCTTCATGATTTTCTGGTTGGTCTGGACTAGGTCATCACGGCTCATACCTGGTTTACGTGCAATCCCGGCTGTTACGACGACAATGTCGGAGTCTTTCGTATCTTCATAGCTTGATGTACCTGTAATATTCGCATCAAAACCTTGAACCGGACTTGCTTCAAGCATATCAAGCGCTTTGCCTTTTGTAGGGTTTTCCATCTGCGGAATGTCGACTAATACCACATCCCCAAGTTCCTTTTGTGCAAGCAAGAATGCTGTAGTTGCTCCTGTGAATCCCCCACCAATGACCGAAATCTTTTTGCGTTTCAATGACATAAGGCTTCCTCCTCAGAACATTAAAGTTTTACATGAACTTTGAAAAATTTTATTTAAAGGCTATCCACAGGAATAACCTCCAGGCATGCATCCATCCGCGTGGATGGAGCATGCCTGGTTTTTTCCAATGAATAGCCTTTTAAACTAAAACCGATTATTCCATGTTCTTGATCAGTTCATCACCGAACTCAGAAGTCTTCACTTCTGTAGCGCCATCCATCAAACGAGCGAAGTCATAAGTTACAACCTTAGATGCGATTGACTTTTCCATTGACTTGACGATTAAGTTAGCAGCTTCAGTCCAGCCAAGGTGCTCAAGCATAAGGACGCCTGAAAGAATAACTGAAGATGGGTTGACCTTATCCAAACCAGCATATTTAGGTGCAGTACCATGAGTTGCTTCGAAAATAGCGTGGCCAGTTTCATAATTGATGTTTGCTCCAGGAGCGATACCAATACCGCCAACCTGTGCAGCAAGTGCATCAGAAATATAGTCTCCGTTAAGGTTCATTGTTGCAACAACATCGAACTCTTTAGGACGTGTAAGGATTTGCTGAAGGAAGATATCAGCAATCGCATCTTTAACGATGATTTTGCCAGCAGCTTCTGCATCAGCCTGAGCTTTGTTTGCAGCATCTGTTCCTTGCTCTTCCTTGATCTTGTCATACTGTGCCCATGTGAATACCTTATCACCGAATTCTTTCTCAGCAAGTTCATAACCCCAGTTTTTGAACGCGCCTTCAGTGAATTTCATGATATTGCCTTTATGTACAAGCGTTACTGACTTACGGCCTTCAGTGATGGCGTAATTGATCGCTGAACGTACAAGGCGCTCTGTTCCTTCTTTGGAAACAGGCTTGATACCGAGACCTGAAGTTTCAGGGAAACGGATTTTATTTACTCCCATTTCAGTTTGCAGGAATTCAAGAAGTTTCTTGACTTCATCAGATCCGCTTGCATACTCGATACCAGCATAGATATCCTCAGTGTTTTCACGGAAAATAACCATGTCAGTGTCTTGAGGACGTTTTACAGGAGAAGGAACACCTTCGAACCAGCGAACAGGACGCAGGCACACGAATAGATCCAATTCCTGGCGCAATGCAACGTTAAGAGAGCGGATTCCGCCACCGATAGGTGTTGTTAATGGACCTTTGATCGCGATTAGGTATTCGTTGATTAACTCTAAAGTTTCGCTTGGCAGCCACTCACCAGTCTGGTTGAATGCCTTTTCTCCAGCTAAAACTTCTTTCCAGACAATCTTTTTCTCGCCCTTATATGCTTTTTCAACAGCTGCATCAAGAACGCGTACAGAAGCTGCCCAGATATCAGGACCTGTTCCGTCACCTTCGATAAAAGGAACGATTGGATTGTTTGGTACGTTTAATACTCCATTGGAAACTGTGATTTTTTCACCTTGCATTATATTCTCTCCCTCCGAAAATCATTCATTGCAGAATCATAGGTTAGACAGCCATATGCACTGCTAACCCTTCGGCAGGGGAGCCAATTTTCAGGCAAGCTGCTGATGCAGCCTGTTTGGACTGGCTTCCCCCACACTACTATTACAGCAATTTTTCACTGAAAAGTAAAATATTGCTCCTTATCTTTTTTCAATCGCTACGTATTCTTGCTTTCCTGGTCCAGTGTAATCTGCACGCGGACGGATCAAACGATTATTTTCATATTGTTCTAGAATGTGAGCGAGCCATCCTGATACACGGCTTACAGCGAAAATCGGCGTGAACAGATCATGGTCAATTCCCAGGCTGTGGTATACAGATGCAGAATAGAAGTCTACGTTTGGCGGAAGATTCTTTTCGCCAGTTACGATTTCTTCAATTTTAGTAGACATTTCATACCAGTGAGGTTCACCTGTCATTTCAGTAAGTCGCTTGGACATTTCTCTCAGGTGCTTGGCACGAGGGTCTCCCTGTCGGTAAACACGGTGCCCAAAGCCCATGATTTTCTCTTTGTTGGCAAGCTTTTCGCGAATAGCAGGCTCTACATTTTCAAGTGTAGCAATTTCAGTCAGCATTTTCATTACTGCCTCGTTTGCTCCGCCATGAAGAGGTCCCTTCAATGCACCGATTGCAGCTGTCACACCTGAATACACATCAGAAAGTGTCGCCACACAAACACGCGCTGTGAATGTTGAAGCATTAAGTTCATGATCCGCATGCAGGACAAGAGCTTTGTTCATCGCTTCTACTGCTACAGCTTCCGGTTCTTCACCTGTCAGCATATAAAGGAAGTTTGCAGCGAAATTCAGGTCTTCTCTTGGCGCGATTGGCTCCAGGCCTTTTCTGACTCTGGCAAAAGCTGTAACGATTGCTGGCATTTTCGCCTGAAGGCGGATCGCTTTAAGATAATTCGCTTCGCTTTCCATTACATCAGCTTCGTCATCATATAATCCTAAAAGAGATACAGCCGAACGAAGTGCAGCCATTGGGTGGACTTTATCGATTGGGTACATCTTGAAATGCTCAAGAACTTCTTTTGGCAAAGCCGCGTTCTCAGCAAGCTGCTTCTTCAATTCGTCCAATTCAGCTGCTGTAGGAAGCTTGCGATGCCATAATAGGTAGATAACTTCTTCGAAACTAGCATTCTCAGCTAAATCATCAATGTCATAGCCAACATAAGTCAGCGTATCATCAATAATCGAACTGATTGAGGATGTTGTTGCCACAACCCCTTCTAGACCACGTGTTACTGTCATACTCATTCTCTCCTTTGTAGTTAATTTCCCCATATCCCATTTGTCTGCATGTTGAAATGCTGTAAAAAAACAGCGATCAGAAAAAAAGAAATTTCTGACACTTTTATAAGCCTGCAAGGGCTCCGAAAAGCCGGATCGATTCCCCCGGCAACAGACCAATACGCAGCAGCCAGCCTGCTCTTGCCGCCCATTTTCGAGCGCTTGCTCAGGCAGACAGCAAAAAGAAAATGCTTACATTTTATTTTATGGAAAAACTACCGTGGAATTTGCTTCTGTCACCTATTAGCGAGTGGAAGCTGTTACAAGTCCTATTATAAACAATTATCTGACTTTTGTGAACGAAAACAACTTAAAACAATATAAAATATTATTTTACAAAAAAGCTATTTAAAGAAATCAAAGAACTTCATTGCTGCAAAAGCAATGCCTGCTCCAATAAGCGGGCCTACTGCAACGCCCTTAAACAAGGATACTGCCAAAATGGTTCCCAGCACCAACGCTGTCGTTATGTGCGGGTCCTCGGAAAGCAGCGTTACACCGCCTTTGGCAAGAAGTGCTACCGCCATTCCGGAAACTAGCGCAATCCAGGCATAAGGGGATTTGAAGGCTCCAGATAAATCCTTAAATCCTATATCCCCGCTTGCGATCGGTGCCAGGACAGCAATCGTTATGACCGTTACTCCCCAATTTATGCCCTTTCCCTGAACAATGGAGAAGGTTTTCGCTTCCATACCTGCTATTTTCATAACAAGCAAAACCAATACCGCAATAATTAATGACTGGTTTTTGGCTAAAAAACCGATGACCAAAAGCGTTATTAAAAATAGCAACGGTTCGAGCATTTCTTATTCATCCTTCCACGGTTAAAACTATTGTAACATAATTAAAAATATTACACCAAAAAACAAATACCTGCTGGTTTTCATTTGATTATAATTCCCAAATATTTGTCCAATCAAATTAACTTTACCCTTTTAGAGGATTTTTTATTTTACGGTCGAATCTTTTTTAAACATAACCCGTATATCATTGGAAACTTTCCGGATTGCCGAAAAAGGAAAACAAGGCGATTATCATTTCTTATGCTGCAAAAAAGAGGTTATAAAAGGAGGATCCTGTTTGAATACCGTTTATCTTCAGAGGACATTAAGATTCATCCTCGTCATCGGTGCCGTTATCGGGGGGGCGATCGCCCTGTTTTACGTATCCAAGGTTACATACCCTTTTATCATCGGTTTCCTGATAGCATTCATGATGAACCCGCTCGTCAATTTTTTTCAGGAAAAAGCAAAAATGCCAAGGGCCCTGGCCGTTATTGTCTCCCTGATCCTGATTATGTCAGTATTTGCTGGGTTAATTACCTTGCTTGTTGTGGAAATCGCCTCTGGCGCTGAATACCTGGCAAGAGTTGTTCCTGATCATTTAGTTACATTGATTGATTACATCGAGCACTTATTCGCAGCCCAGATCATCCCGCTCTATAATCAGCTTGCCGGATTGTTCCAAAACCTTGATGCAGGGCAGCAGGATACGATCATGAGTAATATCCAGAATGTCGGTGCTACCATTGGTACAACTGCTGGCAATTTCATTAAAAATCTTTTCGGCAATATCCCGAATATCATCTCCTGGCTGCCTAACGCAGCCACAGTGCTGATCTTTTCTTTACTCGGTACATTCTTCATCAGCAAGGACTGGTACCGTCTATCTGCACTTGGAAACCGTTTCCTGCCAAAACGGGCAAGAAGCAGCAGTAAAACTGTATTCGATGATTTAAAGAAAGCACTTTTTGGATTTATCAAAGCACAGGCAACCTTGATTTCGATCACTACAGTTATCATTTTAATCGGCCTGCTGATCCTTCGAGTGGATTATGCCATCACGATTGCGCTGGTGACCGGAATTGTGGACATTATCCCTTATCTGGGAACAGGTGCAGTTTTCGTACCATGGATCATTTACGAGGCGATCGCAGGGGAAATGAGCATGGCCATTGGTTTAGGAATCCTTTATATCGTCGTCCTGGTACAGCGTCAAGTGATGGAACCGAAAATCCTGTCTTCAAGTATCGGCCTTGACCCTCTTGCTACCCTGATCGCCTTGTTTGTAGGCTTCAAGACAATCGGCTTCCTCGGATTAATTGCCGGCCCTGTCGTTCTTGTCATTTACAACACCCTTCAAAGGGCAAATGTATTCCGCGATTTATGGAGCTTTATAAAGGGCAAAAATGAGGTAATCATTAAATAACGATCTGTTCGTATATTCAGCATAAAGAACCGCCAGCCCTCACACAAGGACTGGCGGTTTTGATTTGCTTATCTTATCACCTTGATATTATCTTTATCAATCCAGTTCCTGAAGGCTTTCATCATTAATACCTTGAAAAATTTCCGTGTTGGCGGCGCCAGCAGCAAAATGCCAAGGATATCAGTGACAAAGCCCGGTGTCAGCAGCAAGGTGCCTCCTACCAGGACACTTATTCCATCAAGTATCGCATCCCCGGGCATCATACCTCTTCTTAGTTGTTCCTGGGTTCTTCTGATTGTCTCAAGACCCTGCTGTTTGGCAAGATACGCACCCAGGAATCCCGTGAGGATAATGAGCAGGATGGTTGGCCAAACACCTATCGTTTGCCCGGAATAAAGAAGGATGCCAATCTCAGCTGCCGGGACAATCACTAAAAATAGAAAAAAATATTTCATCTTCCACCTCTAATTATTTGTTTAGCCTGTCCTTCTATTATATGAATAGGAGGCAGGTGAATACAACTAATTGAATTTTGAGCTTGGTCCCTTATTTACCAGCCGATATCTTGATGACCCTGTATATCATGCTAAATAAAAAAAGGATGGGTGCTCCCCATCCTTTTATATATCTATTTTACAGAATGCTCGCACGTCCGTTGTAAACTACGCCTCGAGCAGAGTCTACTGTAATAACCTGTCCATCGCGGAAAAGAGTCATAGCGTTTTCGACACCGACTATTACAGGGATTCCAAGGTTAAGTCCGACTACAGCTGCGTGGCTTGTCAAACCGCCTTCTTCTGTAATTAAAGCCCGGCATTTTTCAAGAGCTGGAACCATGTCACGGTCAGTACCGATTGTGACGAGGATGCTTCCCTGTGTCACTTTGCTCATTGCTTCGTTCGCATCTTTAGCGACAACGACGCTGCCATAAGCTGATTTGCGGCCAATTCCCTGCGCTTTAGCAAGAACATCACCCACAACATGAATCTTCATCAGGTTTGTAGTTCCCGCTTCGCCCACCGGTACACCAGCAGTGATGACAACCAGGTCACCATGTGTCACTAGGCCGCTGTTTACACTTTGATCTACTGCAACTGATAGCATTTCATCAGTTGTTTCTGCCTTCTGGCCCAGCTGCGGATATACGCCCCAAACCAATGCCAGGCGTCTGACAACCTGTTCATTTGATGTGACAGCAACAATTGGTGCTTTTGGACGGTATCTAGAAATCATCCTCGCTGTATGACCGCTTTCAGTTGGGGTGATAATTGCATTCACCTCAAGGTTTAAAGCTGTATGTGCAACCGATTGCCCTATGGCATCTGTAATATTGTGATCGGTATCCTTGCTTCGTGCAGATAAAAGTTCCTTATGATTCAGCGCCTGTTCAGCACGAGACGCGATATTGTGCATTGTCTGGACAGCTTCCACAGGATATTGCCCTGCAGCAGTCTCACCTGAAAGCATGATTGCATCAGTTCCGTCGAAAATTGCATTCGCAACATCACTTGCTTCCGCGCGTGTCGGACGAGGATTGCGCTGCATGGAGTCAAGCATTTGTGTAGCTGTGATAACAGGCTTTCCAAGCGCATTGCATTTCTTGATCAGTTCTTTTTGAACTAGCGGCACTTCTTCAGCTGGAATTTCTACACCAAGGTCTCCACGTGCAACCATCAAACCATCAGATACTTCGAGGATTTCATCGATATTATCGACACCTTCCTGGTTTTCAATCTTAGGGATGATCTGGATGTGCGATCCGTTGTTATCTTCAAGAAGCTGGCGAATCTCCAATACATCAGTCGCGCGGCGCACAAATGATGCAGCGATGAAATCGACGCCCTGCTCGATACCGAATAGGATATCCTGTGCGTCTTTTTCAGTGATTCCAGGAAGCTTTACAGAAACACCTGGTACGTTAACGCCTTTTTTGTTTTTAAGCGTCCCACTGTTCAAAACCTTCGTTTTGATTTCATTATTAGCCTTGTCGATGCTGATTACTTCTAATCCAATCAAGCCGTCATCCAAAAGGATTTTAGCACCTGAATGGATATCTTCAATCAATCTTTCATAAGTAACCGAGAACTTTTCCGGTGTACCAAGGACCTCTTTCATGGAAACGATACATTCCTGGCCGGATACAAGCTCAATCGCTCCATTTTCCATGTCGTTCGTACGGATTTCAGGGCCTTTCGTATCAAGCAGGATGCCTACTTTCTTCCCTGTTTTCTCGGATGCTTCTCTGATACTCTTGATGCGTGCACCGTGTTCTTCGTGGCTGCCATGTGAAAAATTCAAACGGGAAACATTCATCCCGGCTTCCATTAATTGAACCAATTGATCTACACTTTCACTTGCGGGACCTATCGTACAGACAATTTTTGTTTTGCGCATAGCTCGCAACCTCCTGGTTTACTGTTAAGCGATTAAATAGATAATTCTTTGGACAATTTGTATAAGTTCAAATCAACTGTATGCGTTTTTCCTAGTGCCTCAATGATATCATAGTCTACAATCTGGTTTTTTTCTATACCGACTGCTCGTCCGCCCTTGCCTTCAAGCAATAGCTCGACCGCGCGCGCACCCAGTCTGCTGGCAAGAACCCTATCAAAGGCAGTTGGAGAACCTCCACGCTGCATATGGCCAAGAACCGATACCCTTGTATCGAAATCCGTTTCTTCTTTTAATTTATTAGCAAACTCATAACCGTTCATTACGCCTTCCGCCACAATGATAATACTGTGTTTCTTTCCGCGTTCATGGCCCTTTTTAAGACGGTCCGCAATATCTTTCATATCATGAGGATCTTCGGGAATCAGGATGGTTTCGGCTCCGCCTGCAAGTCCGGCCCATAAAGCAAGATCCCCTGCGTTACGGCCCATTACCTCAACAACAAAAGTTCTTTCATGAGAAGACGCAGTATCACGGATTTTATCGATTGCATCAATAACAGTATTCAAAGCTGTATCGAATCCAATCGTAAATTCAGTACCAGGGATATCATTGTCGATCGTACCAGGCACGCCGACACATGGAAAACCTTGTTCAGTCAAAGCCTTTGCACCTCTATAGGAACCATCTCCGCCAATGACAACAAGTCCATCGATTCCGAAATTCTTTAGCTGTTCAATTCCTTTTTGCTGGCCTTCCTTCGTCTTGAACTCTTCACTTCTTGCAGAATAAAGGAATGTACCGCCACGATGAATGATGTCACCCACTGAACCCAACTCAAGTTTCTTGATATTTCCGCTCATAAGTCCAGCATAACCGCCATAAACACCAAACACTTCAATGTCATGATAGATTCCTTTTCTAACTACCGCACGGACAGCAGCATTCATTCCGGGAGAGTCCCCTCCGCTTGTCAATACACCTATTCTTTTCATAATCTTTCACCTCATTCGGTATCATCTATGTACTCTGTATCATAAACAGCCTTACGTTTTAACTAATGAAGCAATCTTGTCTTATTATAAACAGAATACCCGGGAATATTTCTAAAATAACATGTAGGTTACGGTATCTCAACTGAATCCTCAATATTGACATAAAGACGGAATTATCATATAACTGCAAGCGCTTTAATTATCCTGAACTGGGCTGAATTTGGAAATTAACATCCTAAACCCGAGAGTTTAAAGCCTTTCAGAGGAATTTTTGTTCAAATAGTACTTCTCTATTAGGTTGAAAGGAATGTCTAAATAAAAATAATAAAACGTGCATTATGCACGTTTTATTTTACCCCTATAAATTCATTGGAAAACGAAAACTCGCCAATTCGTTTATATTTCTCATAGCGCTGATCGATAAGCGCACTCTCACTCATCTTTAAAAGCTGGGCCATTGAATCCTTCAATATCTTGTCCATATACTTTGCCTGCTGGGCAAGATCCTTATGGGCACCGCCCTTAACTTCCGGGATGATCTCATCGATAATCCCCAGTTCCTTAAGGTCGGGTGCAGTGATTTTCATTGATTCGGCAGCCCTTTTCGCCTGGGTTGAATCCTTCCATAATATCGCTGCTGCTCCCTCCGGAGAAATGACGGAGTATGTGGAGTTTTCCAGCATATGAATATAGTTTCCTACACCAAGGGCAAGTGCGCCGCCGCTGCCGCCTTCCCCGATGACCACGCAAATCACAGGAACCTTAAGGCCAGCCATCTCAAACAGGTTGCGGGCAATCGCTTCACTCTGGCCGCGTTCTTCTGCTGCCTTTCCAGGGTAGGCACCTTTTGTATCAATAAAGCAAATGATCGGGCGATTGAATTTTTCCGCCTGCTTCATCAATCTTAAAGCTTTGCGGTAGCCTTCAGGATGCGGCATGCCGAAATTCCGGCGGATATTTTCTTTCGTATCCTTGCCTCGCTGATGGCCGATGACTGTAACTGGGTAGCCATGGAACTTCGCAATTCCTCCAACAATCGCTTCATCATCCCCGAATGCCCTGTCTCCATGGCATTCAAAGAAGTCTGTGAACAACAGTTTGATATACTCAAGTGTGGTCGGACGATTAGGATGACGGGCAATCTGGACCCTGTCCCATGGTTTCATATTTTCATAAATTTCGGATTCCAGCTTTTCAAGCCTTGCTTCCAATTTATCGATTTCAGATGATAAATCCACATCGGTATTTTGTGTGAATTCTTTAAGCTCACTGATTTTTTTTCTTAGTTCCAATACCGGTTTTTCAAATTCTAGTTCTCCTGCCATTCGAAAGTCCCTCCTGGCTGATGAATTTCAAGTATTCCTGCAATCTTTTCCTTCAGTTCTGTCCTGGAAATCACGGCATCGAGCTGTCCATGCTTCAATAAAAATTCAGATGTCTGAAAATCCTCAGGAAGTTCTTCACGAATCGTCTGTTCAATGATCCTGCGGCCGGCAAAACCAATCAGTGCTCCCGGTTCTGCCAGATTATAATCTCCCAGGGATGCAAAGCTCGCAGATACTCCCCCGGTGGTTGGATGGGTCATGATCGAGATAATCAAGCCTCCATTATCACTAAACCTTTTAAGCGCGACACTGGTTTTTGCCATTTGCATAAGGCTTAAGACGCCTTCCTGCATCCTGGCGCCTCCAGAAGCTGTGAAGATGATGAATGGGATTGAGAGCTCATCAGCTTTTTCAATCGCTCTTGTAATCTTTTCACCTACGACCGATCCCATACTGCCCATGCGGAAGGTAGAATCCATGATTGCGACTACAGCATCGAGGCCATTGACAGCACCAATTCCCGTAACGACTGCCTCGTTTAAGCTGGTCTTTTGGCGATCTTTTTCCAGCTTTTCTTCATATTCAGGGAAACCGAGTGGGTTGCCTGACACCATTTCACGATCCAGCTCATGGAAACTTCCGGCATCCAGGAAACTCTCGATCCTTTCAGCTGAATCCATTGGATGATGATAACCGCATTGGATACATACCTTGCAGTTTTTATTCAATTCTTTTGTATACATGATTTTTTTGCAATTAGGACATTTAGTCATGATTCCTTCAGGCACATCTTGCTTTGCTGCTTCAGAAGGAATTGTTGCGTACTTCTTCTTCTTTGTCTTTGTAAAAAGCTCTTTTAGCAAAGTAAAACCCCCTCCGTATTCTTGCTAGTATATTAATACCAAGTTTAGGTAATTCTCCCTAGTGGTCAGACCACTACCTCAAAAAAGAAAGAACTGCTTTCAAAGTATCTAAAGCATGTCCACTAGTATAGCCTGTTTAATAGACAAAGATTGTTAGTTCATGTCGTCAACGAGTCGACATTTTCCGCAGCTCGCGATACTTCTCAAGAATCAGATCCTCTTTTTTGCCGGCAAGTGAGTCAACCAGCAGGTGGTATTCTGATTTTTCAGCCGGTGAGACCTTTAATTCAAGCGATTTATAATATTCATTCAATATATTCCAGATTCGATAGAAAAGATGGTTGTCTGCTAAATCTGCTATTCTTTTGAAGAATTCCTCATCTTCAAAATTATGTTCATCAATCCATGCTTTCAAACCTTGCAATTCCGCTTCTTGCGATTTTGCAGCAGCCAGGTAGAGGCAGTCAACTTCTACCATATATTTAGTCTCGACGACATCCTTCTTCGCTTTTTCGTCCTGCAGGATAAAGGTACTTAATAGCTGGACCAGCTGGTTGCCCCGAAAATCCCGGATGAAGGTTCCTTCCCCTCTCCTCGTTTCGATCAGTCCAAGGAGCTCCAGTGCCCTAAGTCCCTCACGAACGGAGGAACGCCCCGCATTGAGGCGTTCGGAAAGCTCACGTTCTGATGGGATTTTATCTCCAGCTTTTAAGCCGTCTTTTTTAATCATTTCTCTTAGCTGCCTGACTATTTCCACGTATACCTTCGTGTTCTTTTCAGGTTGTGTCACTTAGTGTTCACTCACCTTTTCCAATAATCGCAAGGCGCAATGTCCGCTCTTTTACCTCTTCTGGATCCACTTTGATGCGGGCAACGCCTGTTTCCATCGCTGCCTTTGCAACTGCTGCTGCAACCTCAGGTGCAACACGCGGGTCAAATGGTGCAGGAATCACGTAGTCGCTTGAAAGCTCTGATTCATCAATCAATCCCGCGATGGCATTCACTGCCGCAACCTTCATTTTTTCATTGATATGGGTTGCTCTGGCATCCAATGCACCTCGGAAAATTCCCGGGAAGGCAAGAACATTATTGACCTGGTTAGGGAAATCAGAACGTCCCGTACCAATCACCCTGGCACCTGCAGCTTTCGCTTCCTCCGGCATGATTTCCGGAACCGGGTTAGCCATGGCGAAAATAATCGCATCGCTGTTCATAGTCTGGATCATTTCAGGAGTCAGGGCTCCAGCTACTGAAACGCCGATGAAGACATCTGCGCCTTTCATAGCCTCAGCCAAATCACCTTTAACATTGTCCCTGTTCGTGAATTTAGCCACTTCATCCTTGATTGAATTCATGCCGACAGGACGGCCCTCATAGATGGCACCCTTTGTGTCGCACATGATGATATCACGGACACCGTAAGAGTAAAGAAGCTTGATAATCGCAATACCTGCAGCACCGGCTCCATTGGCAACTACTTTAATTTCGTTCATTTTCTTGCCGACAATTTTCAGCGCATTGACTAAACCAGCAACTGTTACGATAGCAGTTCCGTGCTGGTCATCGTGAAATACCGGTATATTGGTTTCTTTTTTCAGGCGTTCTTCAATGACGAAGCAATTAGGAGCAGCAATATCCTCCAGGTTAACCCCGCCAAATGTAGGCTCGAGCAGCTTGACTGTCTCGACGATTTTGTCAATATCCGTTGTATTCAAACAAATCGGGAAGGCATCTACTCCAGCAAAGCTTTTAAATAGCACTGCTTTACCTTCCATTACTGGCAATGCAGCTTCAGGGCCGATATTCCCAAGGCCGAGTACAGCTGTACCATCTGACACAACCGCAACCATATTGCCTTTCATTGTATAGTCGTAAACTGTTTCTGGTTTATCATATATTTCCTTGCAAGGCTCCGCTACCCCGGGAGAATAAGCAAGGCTCAAATCCCTGGCATTGGCAACAGGAACTTTTGATTTAGATTCCAATTTTCCTTTATGGATACGGTGCATATGCAAAGCTTCTTCGCGTAAAGTCAACTTAGGTCCACTCCTTATTTAATTGAAAAAGTGCCATTTCCAGTGGTCTGACCACACATATCTTTTTTCAATATAACACATCTACTATACTTGTAAAAGGCTAATTTTTCTCGACGACGTTATTTTCACCAAGTATTACCTTCAGATCAGCAAGGCATTCTTTTGAATTGCTGATCCGTAAATCAGGGGGCATCAGGATCGATTTTTCTGTTTCCTCGTTATAAACGATAACAGGAACAGCACCATGATATTTTTTCAGCAAAGCTTTTATCTCTGCCATTTTTCCAGCAGTGTCACTGCCCTTCTTTATTCTTAAATAGACGACCGTTTTTTGCTGCTGGCCTTTTTCTGCTTCCTTCTCGAGGTCAAGAACTGTTTGGATTACAAACTGGCTTTTTCCGTCCCGCTTGTCGAATTTGCCTTCTATTAAAGCCATTTTACCCTGGGTCAAAATATGCCCGAATTGCTTGAAGACTGCCGGGAAAACCACCGCTTCCGTTTCCCCGCTTGCATCGCTCAAAGTCAGGAATGCCATTGCTTCGCCCTTTTTCGTCCGGATTTTTTTCTGCTCGGTTACATATACTCCGAGCCTCACCTTTGGTCCTGACGGTTGGGCAGCAATCGTTTTTACGCCAGCAGCTTTGAATTCTTTTTCATGAATGGAGACCGGATGCTTTGAAAGATAGACTCCCAGGACTTCCTTTTCGAGACTTAGCTTGTCTTCAATCCTCATCGGGTCTACTTCTGTATACTTTGGCTTCAAAGTAAATTCTGCCTCTGCAAACATATCGATCTGGCCGCTGTCCTCAGGAGCTACCAGCTGGGCGTGTTCAATCGCCACATCGATCGTTGCCAGCATAACTGCCCGGTCATGGCCGAATTCATCAAATGCGCCAGCATAAATCAAGGACTCCAGCACTTTTCGGGAAGCTGCTTTGTGAGGGACTCGAATGCAAAAATCGAACAGGTCCTTGAATGGCTGATTCCTTCTAGCCTGGAAGATCTCCCTAAGTGACGCGATCCCTACACCTTTGATGCCCGCCAGGCTGTATCGGACCGCTTCACCTTCGGGCTGGAAGCTAAAGGAGCTCTTGTTGATGGAAGGCGGCAGCAGCTTGATTCCCATCTGCTGCATCTCCCGTGCATACTGGGCAATCTTTGCATCATTCCCTATGGCTGAGGAAAGGAGCGACGCCATGAAATACAGCGGGAAATGCGCCTTGAGGTAGGCAAGCTGATAGGCGATCATACTGTAGGCAACAGCATGGCTCCGGTTGAAACCATAATTGGCAAACCTGACAATAAGGTCATAAATTGTCTTTGCTGTTTGAGAATCATACCCTTTCCTTAAAGCGCCTTGGACAAAATGCTCACGCTCATGGTCGAGGACTTCCTTCTTTTTCTTACTCACCGCTCTCCTTAACAAATCTGCCTCTCCGAGAGAGAAACCTGCCATCTTAGAGGCAATCTGCATAATTTGCTCCTGATAGACAATGACGCCATATGTATTACCAAGGATCCCCTGAAGATCTTGGTGGTAATAGTCAATGGGCTTCCTGCCGTGCTTGCGGTCGATGAAAAGCGGAATGTTTTCCATCGGACCTGGCCGGTATAGGGCATTGACAGCTACTATGTCTTCAAAACGGCCAGGCTCAAGCCTTGTTAATACCTTTCTCATACCCTCCGACTCTAGCTGGAAAATCCCAGTGGTCTCACCCCTGCTTAAAAGCTGGAATGTTGGTTCATCATCAAAGGGAATATCATGAATATCGAGCTTGCGGCGGGTCTTTTGCTGAATGGAATGAAGGATTGTATCAATTAATGTCAAATTTCTCAATCCAAGGAAATCCATCTTGAGCAAGCCGATTTCCTCGAGGTGATCCATCGAATATTGGGTCAGGAAGACCTTTCCCTGTCCAGACTGGATCGGCACGACGTTCGTCAGCGGCTGTTCACTGATGACGACACCAGCTGCGTGAGTGGAGGTGTGCCTTGGCAAGCCTTCAAGCTTAATCGCTGTCTCGAGGATTCGTTTATTCTTTGGGGATTCCTCCATAAATCCGCGAAGTCCCTCTGATTCGTTAATTGCCTGTTCCAGTGTAATTCCGAGTCTGGAGGGCACCAGCCGGGAAAGACGGTCCAGCTCTTTTGTGTTCAAACCGAATGCCCGTCCAACATCCCTGACTGCGGCTTTGGCGGCCAGAGTGCCAAAGGTGGCTATTTGGGCCACATGGAGCTCACCGTATTTGGAAGCGACATATTCGATTACCTCATCCCGGCGATTATCTGGGAAGTCAATATCGATATCGGGCATCGAAATTCTTTCAGGATTCAGGAATCTCTCAAACAGCAGCTCATGTTCGATAGGATCGACATCCGTTATGGAAAGGACATAAGAAACGATTGACCCTGCTGCAGAGCCACGGCCTGGCCCGACAAGAATGCCTTTTTCTTTAGCGTATTTAATGAAGTCCCATACGATCAGGAAGTAATCACTGAACTTCATTTTTTTAATAACAGAAAGCTCGTATTTCAGCCTCGCTATATGTTCATCCGCAGGATTTCCATATCGCTCTTTCAGGCCTTCGAAGCATTGGATCTCCAGTAAGTCATCTGCGCTTTGTCCATTTTCAACAGGATATTTAGGCAGATGCCTGGATTCAAAATCAAGCATGACATTGCAGTTTTCAGCAATGAGAAGGGTATTTTCCAGAGCTTCTGGATACTCACTGAAAAGTTCACCCATTTCTGCAGCAGTTTTCAGATAAAATTCATCGCTCTCCAGCCTTTCTCTGCCATCGTCGGAAAGCTTATCTCCATTCTTGATGGCTAACAGACACTCCTGGGCAAATGAATCCTCCTTGTCCAAATAATGCACCTGGTTCGTTGCGGCAAGTGGGGTTTCCGTCCTTTGCCCCATTGCTGCCACCTGTTGCATCAAAGCTTTTTGTTCGGCTATCCCATGATCCTGCAGCGATAAATAAAAATGCCCGCCGCCAAACATCTTTTTATAAAGCTCCAAAGCCTTAAGGGCTTTCTCCTGTTCACCGTTTAACAAATAGTATTCTATTTCACCCTTGGTTCCCGGCGTAAGGGCATATAAGCCTGAAGCATAGTGCTTCAGCCATTTTACCGGTATGCCTTCTGGAGATTTCGTCTGCACAGCACTTGAGATTTTCATCAGGTTTTCGAAGCCCTGATTATTTCGCGCCAGGAGAACTAGCGGGAAGGATTCGTTCTCTGTTAATTCGCTGGCTACGTCCACCGTGAGCCCAAGCAATGGTTTGATTGATCGTTTCAGGCATTCTTTATAAAAAGCCACAGTTCCATACATAGCATTCCGATCGGTTAACGCGAGTGCGGAAAATCCTTTTGCCTTTGCATCTTGGACGAGCTGCTCGACAGTCGCCGTGCTAGTAAGCAGGCTGTATGCACTATAGACATGAAGGTGAATAAATGTCATTTTCTCTCACACCCTTAAAAGGTTCATCTATGATTATTATAGGCTGTTATCGCCAAAAAAGAAAATATGTTCTCCTTTTTCGCAACGCAACTTTAAACATATTACATGGTGATTGTCCATATGATGGAATACAGGGTAAATCGATCTTTTTTCAAAGGGTGTATTCTATGAATCAGCCATTTATTCCACATCTGTTCGAAGCTTATTTCATCGCGCTTGGGGTCCTTCTCGGCGGCTCGCTGATTGGCGGGCTTGCTTCTTTCCTGACGGGACAGCCTCTGCTCACTGAAATCGCACGCTTTTCCAGCTCCATCAGGATTTGGGCGATCATTGCGGCGATTGGCGGCACGTTTGACACAGTATACAGCTTCGAAAAGGGGCTGTTGCACGGAGAAACAAAGGATATTTTCAAACAGTTTTTATTGATATTGACTGCCATGGGCGGGGCACAGACCGGTGCACTTCTCATCAGCTGGCTGACACAGGAGCATGTGTAATATGAGGATCCCTCCCTATTACCGCAAGCCGTCATGGCAAAGATTTTTTTCTGGGATGACAGTGGGAGCCATGCTCAGCTGGGTGTTATTTTTATATTTTAATGGTGAAATGATTGAAAAAAACGCCAAAGTCATCCATGAACAAAAGGTTAAGATTGAAGATTTGGAGAATGATATCAAAATTTGGCAGGATGATTATGCAGAACTAAACAAGAAGAATGAAGAAAAGCTGACGGTACAGGAGGTCAAGGTTAAAATCACAAATGATAAAAAATACAAGCTAGATGCCCTCAGCATTTATGAGATTGAAGAACAGACAAAAAGTGATTTGAACATCCTGCTCGCAAAGGATCTTGACTCGGTTTTTAAAAGCCGGGAACTAGTCAACAAGCTGATTGAAAACAAATCCTTCCGGGTCGGGGACAAACGCTATAAACTTAAGATCAAATCAATGGTGATTTATACATCAGTCTCGATCCAGGTTGAACTGATGCTTGATTAGCAGAGCCCCACTGGCAGTAATGGCCAGCGGGGTTCTTTTTTTATTCCTTGCACGCCTCAATTAAATCAGACAGGACATTGTCAACCTCATCCCAGGAATGAATTGATGCACCTGCGGCAAGAGGATGTCCACCGCCATTGTATTTTCTAGCGATTCCGTTGATGACGGGCCCTTTCGATCTTAGGCGGACCCTGATTTGATCTTGTTCTTCGATAAAGAATACCCATGCCTTGATTCCAGCCACATTGCCAAGCTCACTGACAAGCAATGATGCCTCTGATGGCTTGACACGGAATTCTTCCAGCAGTTCACGCTTCATGACTACCTTGGCAGCTCCACTTTCAAGCAGCTCAAAATTTTGCAGCACATATCCATTCAACTTGACCACATTCGGTGCAAGCTCATACATCCTGTCATAAAGCTCAGTCCGAGAGAAGTTGTAATGAATCAGTTCACCTGCATAAGCAAATGTCTTGTTTGTCGTGCTCGGATACAGGAATCGGCCTGTATCGCCAACTATTCCCGCATATAAAAGGCGTGCTGCCTCATCGGACATCTTAAGACCTTTATCTTTAAAAGAAAGATAAAATTCATAGATCATTTCACTTGTTGAACTTGCCGCAGTATCCACCCAACGCAAATCACCATATGGATCTTCATTTGGGTGGTGATCAATCTTGATCAGCTGCTCCCCGAGGCGGTAGCGGTCATCACAAATACGTTCAGCATTTGCTGTGTCACACACGATGACAAGTGCCCCGCTGAAAACATCATCGGAAATATCATCAAGGCGCCTCAAAAAATTTAATGAAGGCTCCTCTTTTCCTACTGTGTAAATATTTTTACCAGGGTAAGATGCCGTCAGGATTTCCGCAAGCCCCCCCTGCGAACCATAAGCATCAGGATCCGGCCTGACATGGCGATGAATAATGATTGTTTCATAATTTTCGATAGCTTCTAGAATTTGCGCTTTCATGAACATACTCCTTCAACTGTTTCATATCTCAATTATGAACATTTTTATTGCAAAAGAAAAGCAGAAGGATTAAGTTTTGTGCTGACCTATTGCCTTTTGTAAAAATAAATGAATGAAGTTGCTGGATGGTTAGGATCCAGGAGTGAGGAAAACATCTCTATGGCAATAAGATAAAAATAACGGTAAAATGATAGTAATGTTAATAATTTTGGAGGAAAAGCAATGCCAATACTTGTTATGCTGATTGTTCTATCATTCGCATTCTATATCTACTATAAAGTAAAATACGTACGCAGCAGACGGCCTGCCGAGAAGAAATGGCTTTCGGCAAAATCAAGCATCGCGCTCGGATTGTTCGTCGCAATATTCGGTTTGAACCAGCTGTTCCTATTTCAAACGACGGTTACTTACATCGTCGGCGCTATTTTCATCATCGTCGGCCTAATGAGCGTCTATGGAGGAATAAAAGCTTATAAATTCTATCTGCCTCATGCAGTGAAGGAAGCAGAAGAACACTGATACCTGAAAGAAGCCGGACCTTTATGGCCGGCTTCTTTTTGTTTTTTTTGGAGAGTTGTTGGATTAAGACCATCCTTCCTCGATTTTTTCTCCTGGATGGTCTTTATAGCCTTTATTAGGACCATCCTGCTTCGATTTTTTCTCATGGATGGTCTTTATAGCCTTTATTAAGACCATCCAGCTCCGTTTTTTTCTCCTGGATGGTCTTTATAGCCTTTATTAAGACCATCTAGACTCGATTTTTTCTCCTGCATGGTCTTTATAACCCTTATTAGGACCATCCAGCTCCGTTTTTTTCTCCTGGATGGTCTTAATTACCTTTATTAGGACCATCTAGCCTCGATTTTTTCTCCTGGATGGTCTTTACAGCCTTTATTAAGACCATCCAGCTCCGTTTTTTTCTCTTGGATGGTCTTTATAGTCTTTATTAGGACCATCTAGCTTCGTTTTTTTCTCTTGGATGGTCTTTATAGCCTTTATTAAGACCACTCAGCTCCGTTTTCTTCTCCTGAATGGTCTTTACAATCCCTCATATGAACACTCAAAGGATTGATATAAAAGTTTAATGCCGATCAATCAGCTGGCACATCATCATGGCCTTGCCTACCAGGACACCATCATTGAACGCTTCAATGTCCACTTTACCGAACTTGCGCCCTACTTCCAGCACCTTTGGATATATTTCAATCACACTGTCAATCTGGACCGGCTTGATAAAGTAGATTGTCATATTTTCAACGACCAGGTCACCTTTTTTATAGCCCCTTAGAACCTGGTTGGCTGCTTCTGTAACTATGGTTGTGAATACACCGTAAGAAATTGTGCCGAGATGATTGGTCATCTGTGGGGTGACCTGGCAGCGGAAGATATCCTCATCTTTGGTTTTTCCTTTTGTCAGGACCATCTGGCTGGTGACAGTGTCATCAAGCGTTTCCCCGACCTGGGGCTGGCGCTGGATCATCTGCAATGCTTTCAGGACATCCTGCCTGCTGACAATCCCCTGCAGCCTGTTTGCATCATCGACTACCGGAAGGACCTCGATTCCTTCCCATACCATCATATGTGCAGTGGAGGCGACACTGGTTGATCCGCTTACTGCCATCGGGTTTTTCGTCATGATTTTTTCAATGTATGTGTCCTGTTCGTGGCCCATAACGTCCTTTGATGTAACCATGCCGATGACCTTCATATTATGGTCGACTACTGGAAAGCGGCTGTGGAAGGTTTTATCCTTATGACGGTACCAATCAGAAACCTGGTCATCACTTCTGAGGAAAATTGTATCGGTTAATGATGTTAAAATATCCTCAACCAGGATGATTTCCTTTTTAATCAATTGATCATAAATTGCCCGGTTGATCATGGTAGCGACGGTGAATGTGTCGTAGCTGCTTGAGATGATCGGCAGCTCCAGCTCATCCGCCAGCCTTTTGACATGGTCTTCGGCATCGAACCCGCCGGTAACAAGGACCGCAGCTCCAGCTTTCAATGCCTGTTCATGGGCCTTGTCGCGGTTACCAACGATCAGCAGATTTCCGGCTTCGGTATAGCGCATCATCGCTTCCAGCTTCATCGCGCCGATAACAAACTTGTTCAAGGTTTTATGAAGACCCGCACGCCCACCTAGGACCTGGCCATCAACAATATTCACGACCTCAGCAAAGGTCAGCCTTTCAATGTTCTCTTTCTTCTTTCTTTCGATTCTAATTGTGCCCACGCGTTCTATCGTGCTGACATAGCCTTTATTTTCAGCATCCTTAATGGCCCTGTAGGCCGTTCCTTCACTTACGTTTAGCGCCTTGGCGATTTGGCGTACCGAGATTTTTTCTCCTATTGGCAATTCATCTATATATTGAAGTATTTGTTCATGCTTTGTTGCCAAGACTTTCACCCTTTATAATAATTTTCCGTTCAATGTAGTTCTATCCATCCTTTATTATAAGGTGAATAACGCACTGATTCAATCGTACCCCTATTTATGCTGCTGTTTTTATCCATTTATTTAAAATCCAATGTTAAAAAACAAAAAAACTGGCTGAAATTTCAGCCAGTAAATCCACGAGTTTTTCTTTTTGGCTTGCTTTGCAGTGCTGCGCTTTTTGCCTGCTTTTTTGGCGTATATAAAAATGCTGCAAGGTTGCCCGCGAAAACCAGCAGTGCCAGAAAAAGCCATGAACCTGCGAAAAGCGCTTCGCTTCCGCCTGAGGCAAGGTTGAGCCGGGGCATTGCAATGTATAACATCAGTCCGCACAGGAGCAAGTACAGCAAGTATTTGTTCTTATTCATTTCTTCCCCTCCAATAGGTTGTCTTACTTAATGTCTATGCCAGGAATGGAAAAATAGCCATGTTAAATAGAAAAAGCTGCACAAAAAGTTGTGCAGCACTGATTGTACCAAGAAAATATGAATATCAGATTTCAACATAAAATTAAGGCTGTTGAAGAAAGCCATTTGTTATACAACTATTTTTTCTGACAAATCCAGCTGCACAAAAGCTTGCGCCGATAAACTCTTATAATTCAATAACCTCTCCAGCTTCGAGTACCCGGCCCTGATTATTTTTAAGCAAATTTGCAAAAGCATGTGGATCCTGTTTGATTGGCGGGAATGTGTTGAAATGAATTGGCACTACTATTTTTGCATTAAGGAACTCTGCCGCCACAGCTGCATCTTCAGGTCCCATCGTAAAATTATCTCCTATTGGCAAGAATGCCAGGTCAATTGGATGCCTTTCACCAATCAGTTTCATATCTGAGAACAAGCCTGTATCTCCTGCATGGAAGACTGTTTTGCCTTCAGCCATGAACAGGATTCCGGCAGGCATGCCGCCATATACAATTTGATTGTCATCCGTGATCATGCCTGTTCCATGGAAGGCAGGAGTCATTTTCACTTTGCCAAAATCGAACTCGTATGCCCCGCCAATGGACATGCCATGTGTGTTCAGCCCTTTCCAGCTTAGATATGTAGCAACCTCAAAGTTGGCGATCACAAGAGAATCATGTTTTTTTGCAAGTTCCACAGTATCTCCCAGGTGGTCTCCATGGGCATGCGTGAGGATGATGACATCTGGTTTGACATCCTCCACCTTTAGGTCTGTCAGGTCATTGCCTGTAATGAACGGATCAATCAGGATTGTTTTTCCGTTCGTCTCAATTTTCACAACGGAATGGCCATGATAGGATACTTTCATAATATCGCTCCTTTCAATTATCTATAAATTATTTCAACACCATATGGTTATCTCCTGCTCCATTTTTCTTTATACCCACCTGGAAGTCATAATAAAAGTTTTACTTTTTACCCCCGAATTGCTACTCTCATAGATGAGATATACATATCGGAGGAGGAATTTTAATGTCTGAAAGACTAGCTGCTTTATCTGGCTGGATGAAAGAAAATGATGTGGATGTCACATTCATTACATCCCCTGACAATGTCTTTTATTTGAGCGGTTTTTTAAGCGACCCACACGAAAGGCTGTTAGCCATCGCGGTGTTCCAGGATTCCGAGCCTTTCATGATTTGCCCGGCAATGGATAAGGAAAATGCAAAGAATGCTGGCTGGAATCTTGAAATCATCGGCTACAGCGATACTGATGACTCCATGGAGCTTGCTTATAATGCAATTAAAAAAAGAGTTTCTTTAATTAAGAAAACAGCTATCGAGAAGGAACAGCTCAATGTCGAGCGTTATGAAAAAATGTCAGCACTTTTTGGCGGCTCAGCATTTGTATCTGCCGAGGAAAAATTAAGGCTGATGCGCATGGTTAAAACCGAGGATGAACTCCAAAAGCTGAGAAAAGCATGTGAGCTTGCTGACTTTGCGATTGAAACTGGAGTAAACGAAATCAAAGAAGGCAAGACAGAGCTTGAGGTGCTCGCTGCCATTGAATATGAATTGAAGAAAAAAGGCGTCACTGAGATGTCTTTCTCAACGATGGTTTTGACAGGTGCAAATGCTGCGGCTCCACATGGTACACCAGGCCTTACAAAAATCAAAAAAGGTGACCTTGTGCTATTTGACCTCGGCGTTGTAATGGATGGTTATTGCTCTGATATCACTCGTACCGTTGCCTATGGAGAAATCAGCAAGCAACAGGAAGAAATCTATAACACTGTGTTAAAGGCTCAATTGAAGTCCCTTGATACAGCCCGTGCAGGAGTTGCATGCTCAGAGGTTGATTTGGCAGCACGCAATGTGATCGAAGCAGCCGGTTATGGCGAATACTTCCCTCACCGCCTTGGCCACGGACTTGGCGTCAGCGTCCATGAGTATCCATCTCTAACTAGCACGAACTCACTGCTTTTAGAGAAAGGCATGGTCTTCACAGCCGAGCCAGGCATTTATGTCCCTGGTGTTGCGGGCGTGAGAATTGAGGATGATGTGGTCATTACTGAGGATGGAATTGAGATTTTAACTAAATTCCCGAAAGAATTAGTCTATGTATCATAAAAGAAATGACCGTCTGGATTTAGAGTCCAGGCGGTTTTTCTTTTACAGATTGCAATGAAGAATTGTTTTTATAGCTTTTTTTCAGTAAAAAAGAGCAGCACATACAGCTGCTCTCCCTCTGTTTAGCGATTATCCACTTTTTCCGGATACATGTCATGATTCATCATGCGGTAATTAGCCATTTCTTCATACTTGGTTCCAGGCTTTCCGTAGTTTGTATATGGGTCAATCGAAATTCCGCCCCGTGGAGTGAACTTGCCCCAAACCTCAATATACCTTGGATCCATCAGCTTGATTAAATCGTTCATGATAATGTTCATGCAATCCTCATGGAAGTCGCCGTGATTCCTGAAGCTGAATAAATAAAGCTTTAGTGACTTGCTCTCAACCATCAGCTGATCAGGGATGTAACTGATATAAATCGATGCAAAGTCAGGCTGGCCTGTAATCGGGCATAGACTTGTAAATTCAGGTGTGTTGAACTTTACGAAGTAATCGCGATATGGATGTTTATTTTCAAATGTTTCAAGGATTTCAGGGCTGTACTCGAATAGATATTTTGTTCCCTGATTGCCAAGCAAAGTCAAATCTTTCATTTCGTCTTCTTTTCTTCCTGCCATTCCTGTAGCCTCCTATGTTGGCCGCAAGCGCGATTTGAGGCAAATAACCCATCTATTTGCTTTTTTTAAAATCAGTCCCTTTAAATGGGGGCCAAAAATAAAAAACCATATCCTCTGGGATATGGTTGAAATTATTATTCAAAGCCATAGTTTTTTATAGAGGGTGTCCGCTATGAACCTCTCCCGCGATCACGGGATTATTTTATTGAATTTTATAAAGCAACTATAATGAATTACCCTTAGAAAGTCAAAAGAAATTTATGGTGCACTGGCTATTCTTTAATGATGGAAATGTGACAACATTATGGAATGGTAAAATCTTTAATTTTACATATGTTCATATGATTATTTACATTTGTTCAAACAACTGATATATTATTCATGTAAGTAAGACATACTATATTTTGAATTATATTTTTTATTCTTAATGAAAGCGTTTAAACATACTTTTATACGGAAAGGGTTTGAATTTATGACAAACGAATTAGCAAGAATGATTGACCACACATTACTTAAAGCAAATGCAACTGAAGCTGAGATTGTAAAACTGGCTGAGGAAGCAAAAGAATATAAATTCGCATCAGTATGCGTTAACCCAACATGGGTTAAGAAAGCTGCAGAAATCCTTAAGGATGCTGAAGGTGTAGAAGTTTGTACAGTTATTGGCTTCCCTCTTGGCGCGTCTACATCTGAAGTTAAAGCTTTCGAAACGAAGAATGCAATCGAAAACGGTGCCACAGAAGTTGATATGGTCATCAACATCGGCGCATTGAAAGACAAGCAGTATGATGTTGTAGAAAATGATATCAAGGCTGTAGTTGAAGCAGCTAAAGGAAAAGCTCTGACTAAGGTGATCATCGAAACTTGCCTTCTTACAGATGAAGAAAAAGAAATGGCTTGCAAGCTTTCTGTAAGCGCAGGAGCAGACTTCGTCAAAACTTCTACTGGATTCTCAACAGGCGGCGCAACAGTTGAAGATATCGCCCTTATGAGAAAAACTGTCGGTCCTGACCTTGGAGTTAAAGCCTCAGGCGGTGTACGCAGCCTGGAAGACGCTCAGAACATGATCAAAGCCGGCGCAACTAGAATTGGCGCAAGCTCTGGCGTTGCCATCATGAATGGCCTGTCTTCAAACTCTTCATACTAAGAAATGCGGAAGCGCCTTGGTCAACCCCGACAAGCGCTGGAGGGCCGACCGGTGAAGTCGTTCTTTGACTTCATTGGGCGGACCGAAGCGACTCGAGGGGTTAGGCGCTGGAGCTGGACAATTCTCAAAGCGAAATATACCTTTTGATACTAAAAAATCATGGGAATGGGGAATGGACGATGGATAAAAACATGCTTGTTGAAAAAGCGATTGAAGCGAGAAGCAAAGCATACGTTCCATATTCTGAGTTTCAGGTTGGTGCTGCAATCATTACGGGCGATGACCAAGTTTATCTTGGCTGCAATATTGAGAACGCGTCTTTCGGCCTGACAAACTGTGCTGAAAGAACTGCGATTTTCAAAGCTGTCTCAGAGGGCCAGAAGGAAATCAAGGCGATTGCTGTCGTTGGTGACACTGTAGGCCCTATTTCTCCTTGCGGTGCATGCCGCCAGGTTATTGCCGAATTTGCGACTGAAGATACAAAGATTTACCTTGCGAACCTTAACGGGGTTGTGAAGGAAACGACAATCAACGAAATACTTCCTGGTTATTTCACATCGAAAGATATGGAGAAAATCGATTAGGATCATAGAGTTTAGGTAAATAAGGGCAATCCCTTGCAGCATTTCTGGTATAGGGATTGCTCTTTCTTATTCAAGCTATCCCAAGCTCAACATCACATCTTGCTTGATAAAGGAGGAAAGAGCCGCTTTATGGAGGACAATTAGCGGCATACATCATGGGAGACGCAGGTTTATTATTATCAGGCGCAGCTTTGTTCCTGAACAGCCTAATGCTGCTTGGACGCGCCAATGCAAAAAGTGTTGCTGTTTTTAATTTATTCATCGGTGCCATGCAAGTCATCGTACCGTTTTATCTGATCATGGTTTCAGACCAGAACAACTGGACAATTTACAGTCTTGCAAGCATATTCCTTTTTGGTTTTACTTATTTGTATGTGGGATTGACGCTCCTGAAGGATCTCGATGGCAGCGGTTTGGGCTGGTACTCCCTTTGGGTGGCAGTTATTGCAGCCATCTATGCGATCGTCGCCTATGTACATTTTGCGGATATTGTCAGCACTCTTACATGGCTAATGTGGGCTTACCTCTGGTTCCTGTTCTTCCTTTCAATGGGGTTGAACAAGAAGATTGACCCATATATCGGAAAGGTGGCTTTCGTCCAGTCCTGGCTCACTCTAACTTTCCCTGCCCTGCTCTCAATGACTGGGCTGTGGAAAACAGACCAGGTTACTGAAGCATGGATTTACCTTTCCATTGCTGCCTTCATTTATTTCGGGATTATCACTATTAAACTTCGTGGCGCTGAAACAAGAAGAGAAAATTTTGCCTAACTGTTTTAAAACGTAAAAAACCGTCCATTCCAGCTGTTGGAATGGACGGTTTTTTGATTATTATTTTGCAAGTACATCTGTTAATACTGGTACAACTTGCTTTTTACGTGAAACAACACCCTTAAGTGTTGCGGTGTTATTGTTCAATGTAACATTGAATGCTTCTTCGACTGCCGCTGCTTTATCCCCCAGAGCAAGTGCTGCTGAGTCGTTTGTAAGGATGTCGGTGATGACAAGCACAAACAAGTCCAGGTTTTTCTCGGAGATTTTATTGTTCAGTGCCGCTTCAAGGTCAGCCTGGCGCTCCAGCACTTCATTCACATCCACTGTGTTAACCTGAGCGATTTCAACCTTTGAGCTTCCCATTTGGAATTCTTTCGCATCCAATGTGATGAGTTCATCGATTGTTTTCATGCTTAAATCCGCACCTGCCTTAAGCATCGCAAGACCGTACTCTTCAGCATCTACACCCGCAATAGCAGCTAGTTCACGAGCAGCTTCAACATCCTGCTCTGTGCAAGTAGGCGATTTAAATAACAGGGAATCAGAGATGATTGCGGATAGCATAAGACCTGCAATATTCTTTTCGATTTCCACATTGTTCTCTTTGTACATTTTATTCAAGATCGTTGCTGTGCAGCCTACTGGCTCAACGCGGAAATACAAAGGATCACTTGTCTCAAAGTTAGCGACACGGTGGTGGTCAATAACTTCAACAACCTTCACCTTTTCAATGTCATCAGCACTTTGCTGGCGTTCATTATGGTCGACAAGGATGACATGATCTGCTTCTTCAGATACTTGTCCAGCCAGGCGGGGTGCATCAGCCTTGAAGTAATCAAGCGCATATTGAGTTTCTCCATTTACCTGACCTAAACGAACAGCCTCAGCATTGACACCAAGCTTTTGCTTTAGGTTTGCATAAGCAATAGCTGAGCAGATTGTATCAGTATCAGGATTTTTATGTCCAAAAACAAGTACTTTTTCCATCGTGACACTCCTCAATAACAAATTATCACGGACATTCCATACGAGTCACTCGAGATAGAATCCGTTATCCCATAAATAATATACGCTAAAATGAAATTATTTTAAACAGCTTTGTACCAAAATGCGAGGATTGGATTGCCTCTCTTTGAAAAAGAGAGTCCCTTATATAGTTGTTTCTATAGGAAGCTCTCAATGTATACGAATGAAGGAATTTAATTTCCCTCCGAAACCATAGCCAAATTCATTGAAATAAAAGAATCCGGATAACCAGCATCCGGATCCAAAAAATTAGATTTGTTCAAGCAATGTTCTTGTTTGTGAATAAACTAGATTATGCGCTTCAGCAACTGCCTGATAGGTAACATATCCATTTAGCGTGTTAATACCCTTCAGCAATGCTTCATTGTCAAGGCAAGCTTGCTTGTAGCCTTTGTTAGCAATCTGAACTGCGTAAGGAACTGTTACGTTTGTAAGAGCAATTGTAGATGTTCTTGGAACAGCCCCTGGCATGTTGGCAACAGCATAGTGGACTACGCCGTGCTTCTCATAAGTCGGGTTGTCGTGTGTAGTGATTCTGTCTGTTGTTTCAAAGATTCCGCCTTGGTCGATTGCGATGTCTACCACTACAGACCCTGGGTTCATGGACTGGATCATTTCTTCTGTTACCAGTTTTGGAGCCTTTGCACCTGGGATCAAGACAGCACCAATGACAACATCAGAATTTTTTACAGCTTCAGCAATATTGTAAGGATTTGAGATTAAAGTTGTGATATCTGAGCCAAAAATGTCATCCAGCTGGCGAAGACGCTCTGGGTTCAAGTCGATCATTGTTACTTCTGCTCCAAGTCCAACAGCCATCTTCGCTGCATTTGTACCAGCTACACCACCGCCGATGATTGTAACCTTTCCTCTTTGCACACCTGGAACTCCGCCAAGGAGGATTCCTTTTCCGCCGTGTACCTTTTCAAGGAATTGAGCACCGATTTGTGTAGCCATACGGCCTGCAACTTCACTCATTGGAGTTAACAATGGAAGTGAGTTATTAGGAAGCTGAACTGTTTCATATGCAATTCCGACAACCTTGTTCTCGATAAGAGCCTTTGTAAGCTCTGGTTCTGGAGCAAGGTGTAAATATGTAAATAGAATTAAGCCTTCACGGAAATATACGTACTCTTCTGGAAGAGGCTCTTTTACCTTCATGACCATGTCCTGTGACCATGCTTCCTTTGCACTGTTGACGATTTGTGCTCCTGCACCTTTGTAATCTTCATCAGTGAAGCTTGAACCAAGGCCTGCACCAGTCTCGATAAATACCTCGTGACCGAAATTAACAAGGTTCAGTACTCCTGCCGGCGTCATTGCAACGCGGTTTTCATTGTTCTTTATCTCTTTAGGTACACCGATACGCATTATTGCATACCTCCTATATTAATAATTGCCTACCATTTCAGGCCCGCCACCAATATATCATTTTTTCCTGTTTTATCCTACTAGAAGAATAAAAAATTGAGTGGAATGAAAACAAGGAAAACACATTAAGTTGCGAGATGAAAACACTTTCATTTTAGTAGAAAAAAATCCTTTTGGCAAAACAATTTGTGCAGATTTACCTAAAATATACTATTCTATATATTTTTAATATTCTGTTGTTTCCAGTTACAGGCACTTCACTTTCCACTAAAAGCTTAACTGCCGTCTTTTTTAAGAGCAAATTCTTTCCGAGGCTGGCGCAGAGCCTCCCTTTCAAGCATAGGTACATGCTGTGTTTCATTATGTCGACGAATATGGCATACTTATCGACGAAAAATAAATTATATCGACGAAAACCAATCACTTATCGACGAAATTTTAATTATATCGACGAACTAGAAATTCCAGCTGATTTTTTCCAGCTGAAAATTACAACGCAATTATCCCAATAACAAATTCGAGTAGGAGCTAAGTAAAAAAACAAGCTGCTTCCAGAGAAACAGCTTGCCCATGATATTATTGCTGCTGTTCGTTGTCATCCGCCAGTGATTTCATTTGGTCCTGTCCAATCACACCGCTGTTATACGAGTCCATGATCTGCTGGCTGACCTGATTCACTCCCATATCGTCATAATCGTATGAAGAACGTCCTTGCTGTTCCTTTTTTTCCATATCCTTCTCCTCCTTGTTATTCTTACACGGTTAGTTTTCGTTGGATTGTCACAGCTATACTCTGGAAACTGTTGTATAATATAGGTAAAGGAGGCGAGAACGATGGCACTATACTATAAGAACATTTTAGTTGCCGTTGATGGTTCTAAGGAAGCAGCATGGGCTTTCAAAAAAGCTATAGAAATTGCAAAAAGAAATGACGCTAAGCTGGTCATGACCCATATCATCGATTTACGCACTTTCGCTACTGTGGAGGCATACGATAGGACTATTTCGGAACGCGCGAACCAGTTTGCGACAGAGCTTATGGAAAGCTACAAACAGCAGGCTCTGGAAGCTGGAATCAATGATGTCAGCTACGAAATCGATTATGGTTCACCCAAAGTCAAGATTGCAAAAGATGTTGCTAAAAAATACAACGCCGACCTGATCATATGCGGAGCGACAGGAATGAACGCAATGGAACGCTTTTTCATCGGAAGTGTTTCCGAGCACATTACACGCTATGCATCTTGCGACGTCCTTGTCGTCCGAACAGACAAAGTCAACTAACTGTACAAATATAGCAAAAGCACGCAGCCTATAAGGTTTGCGTGCTTTTTTACTATTTAAATGACTTCTTTTGCCCTGGCAATTTGAGCAGCCACCTGGGAAAAGCCTGTACCCCCTGCGCTGTTTCTGCGTTCCACAGCGGTATATGGATTCAAAGCTTCAAAGATATCCTCCTCAAATAAAGGATTCACCTTTTTATAATACTCCAAAGGCAGATCAGCCAGATAACACTCCTTCTGGATGCAATCCAGTACGAGCTTTCCTACTATTTCGTGCGCTTCCCGGAATGGGACGCCTTTAGCTGCCAAATAGTCAGCGAGTTCTGTCGCATTTGAAAAATCGCTTTTAACAGAGTTCTCCATCTTGTCTGTTTTCACTTTCATGGCAGTAACCATTCCAGCGAAAATTTTCAGGGAGCCTTTTACAGTCTTGACGGTGTCAAACATGCCTTCCTTATCCTCCTGCATATCCTTGTTATACGCAAGCGGCAACCCCTTTAAAACGGTCAGGAGCCCCATCAGGCTGCCATATACCCTTCCCGTCTTTCCGCGGATCAATTCTGCCATGTCTGGATTTTTCTTTTGAGGCATGATGCTGCTGCCTGTTGTAAACGCATCGGACAGTTCAATGAATTGGAACTCCTGGCTTGACCATAAAATGATTTCCTCACATAATCTCGACAAGTGCATCATCAGGATGGAACTTCCCGACAAGAATTCGAGGATAAAATCCCGGTCACTTACAGCATCCAGGCTATTCTCATAGATCCCGCCAAAGCCAAGCAGCTCGGCTGTATAATGACGGTCGATCGGGAAGGTGGTACCCGCCAGAGCCCCAGCGCCAAGCGGAGAGAGATTGATTCTCTTCAGACTGTCTGCAAATCGCTGTTTATCTCTGTCCAGCATCCAGAAGTAGGCCATCAGATGATGCGCAAATGAGATCGGCTGGGCCCTTTGCAAGTGGGTGTAGCCTGGCATGATGGTTTCAATATTTTGCTCAGCCTGCTGCACTAATGCTTTTTGAAACTCATTGACCAGCCCGATAATTTCAGCGACTTCATCCTTGAGGTATAAGTGCATATCTGTCGCTACCTGGTCATTCCTGCTTCTCGCAGTGTGCAGCTTGCCGCCGGTCGGGCCAATCAATTCGGTTAAGTGGTGCTCAATATTTAAATGGATATCCTCCAGCTTAGCGGAATACTCCAGCTCATTGTTCAACGCTTTTTCCTGAAGCTTTTTTAAGCCCTGAATGATCTCTTCAGCTTCTGCTGTTGAAATGATTCCGGTTTTTGCGAGCATCTTTGCATGGGCAATGCTTCCGTTAATGTCCTGCTGAGCTAATTCCTGGTCAAAGCCAATGGAAGCACCAAACTCGTCGACCCACTCTTCAGCTGAGCCTGTGAATCTTCCGCCCCATAATTTCTTCACACTGTCACCTTCTTATTTTGAACCATGCTGTGCACAACAGTTGGAAGGCCCCAAAGGTTAATGAAACCGACAGCAGCGTTGTGATCGAATTCATCATCTGCAGTGTAAGTTGCCAATTTTTCATTGTATAGTGAATAAGGAGATTTTCTTCCTTCCACAATCGCATGGCCTTTGAATAATTTGACACGAACTGTTCCCGTTACATGCTTTTGTGTTGATTTCAAGAAGGCTGATAATGCTTCCTGAAGCGGAGAGAACCAAAGTCCTTCATAAATTAATTCAGTCAATTTCTTCTCAATGACTGGCTTGAAATGGGCAACCTCTTTTACCAAAGTGATATCCTCAAGCTCCTTATGCGCTTTGATCAGGGTCATTGCTGCAGGAGCCTCGTATACTTCACGTGACTTGATGCCAACCAGGCGGTTTTCAACATGGTCAATTCTTCCGACGCCATGCTTTCCGGCGATTGCATTGAGCTCTAGGATCAATTCAGAAAGTGGATAGCTTTTGCCGTCGATTGCAGTTGGAACACCTTCGTTAAACTCAATTTCAATGACATCCGGAGTATCAGGAGTATTTTCAAGTCCGGCAGTAAGCTCATAAGCTTCTTCAGGCGGTGCCATCCATGGATCCTCAAGAATGCCGCACTCATTGCTTCGTCCCCAAAGGTTTTGGTCGATCGAGAACGGGCTGTCAAGATTGATTGGAATCGGTATCCCGTTGTTAGCCGCATATTCAATTTCTTCTTCACGAGACCATTTCCATTCGCGTACAGGGGCAATCACTTTAAGATCTGGATTGAGAGCCTTGATAGACACTTCAAAACGCACCTGGTCATTCCCTTTTCCAGTACAGCCATGAGCCACTGCAACAGCGCCTTCCATTTCAGCGATTTCTACTAGTTTCTTAGAAATCAGCGGACGTGAGAGAGCGGATACCAGTGGATATTTACCCTCGTATAATGCATGAGCCTGTAATGCATATAATGCATATTCATTGGCAAATTCTTCTTTTACGTCTAAAACATAAGATTGGACAGCACCAATTTTCAATGCCTTTTCCTTGATGAATTGAAGGTCTTTGCCCTCTCCTACATCAAGGCAGCAAGCAACTACAGCATATCCTTGTTCGTTTAGCCATTTAATTGCAACAGATGTATCAAGCCCGCCAGAATAAGCGAGGATCACTTTATTTTCAGTCATTTTATACGCTCCTTCAGTAACGAATATTTATTCATTGGTTTAAATTTTTATTCATGTTTAATAAATTAACAGGTTTTAAGAAACTTTTCAAGGTTAAAATTCAAATTTTATAAAATAATGTCTGAAACAGAATTGGCAAAGGTGGCAGCAAAAATGGAAGTATAGTAGAATGGAAACAATGATGACGGATTGGGGGCTCCTTCAGATATGGAACAATATTTTCTTTTTGACAGCCGACTGGGCATACCCCTGCCTGCTTTAAAAGAAAACTGGGATAAATATGACCTTGAAACACGGCACGCCATCCTTCTCCATTGGGAAAAGATCCGCGGCAATATTCCCGACAGGATCGCAGAGCTTGAACAAATCATCAACCTGAAACAGGCTCAGCTTTCGGACGAGAGCAATTTCATTCGTTCCTGTGAATTAAACAGCGAAATTGCCGAGCTTGCCTCAGTCATAAATGACCTTTGGCTATGGTACAGGACTCACCAGGATATTACTTCTGCCAAGATGCATCAATAAGAAATCAATTATTGCAAAATGAAAAAGAGCCTGGATTTTTTTCCAGGCTCTTTCAAGTCTATTATTAGTATATTTATCAAGATAGCTTTTTTCCCATTATTACAAATGGGTTGTTCGCTTCATCAGGATAGAATGTTTCCTTTATTGCCATCCAGCCTAAGCTCTTATATAATTCCGCAAAACCCTTACACAAATAAAAAAAGAATGAAATCAAAGACTTCATTCTTGGTTTTTCTATTTATAGATCCTTCGTCAATTCCCTTACGACATGGCCGATTTCCGGGATAATCAGCTTTTCCATGGCAAGCCTGACTGCACCGGTTGAACCTGGTGTTGAAAAGACAGCCCGGTCATTCAACACCCCTGCGGCGGCACGCGATAAGATTGCCGCTGAACCGATATCCTCCTGGTAGCTGAGCATGCGAAATATCTCTCCGAATCCGGGAATTTCTTTTTCAAAAAGGCTTTGGACTGTTTCAATCGTAACGTCACGCTTGGCAATCCCTGTACCGCCATTTGTTAGGACGACATCCACCTCTGGGCTGCTGCATCCCTTCAAGACTTCTGCTTTAATGGGTTCTGCCTCATCTTTGACTATCACATGTTCATTAATGATGTGGCCAGCTTCCTCAAGCATTTCCTTCATCAGCCTGCCGCTTTTATCTGTCTCCATTGTACGGGTATCACTTACTGTGATTATTTTGCAGCGGACCTGCCGTGGTGCAGCCTGCTTATGTTCCTGTGTACTCATGAGTTAAAGAACCCCTTTTTCTTTAAAATATCTCATCTGATAATATTTATGGGCAAACTCTGTTACTCTCCGCGTCAGCTGATAGTTCGCACCTGCCCCGATTGCCATGCTGATGAGCGGCATTCCCTGGATGTGCTTTTTCCTGAACAGCAGGATCGCCATGCCCTTGAATAGCTGTTTAATAGGCTGCTCGAGCCAGGTCACATCTGTCAGGTCGTCATTTCCCTGGTAAAAATAATAGTCTTCTGCCTGCTCGAGCTCGTTCCTCAGATCATTCCAGCCGGAACTCTGCATCCGTGATGGCATGGTGGCAGTATGGAAGACCTTCAAAGCAACCATCATTTCAAATGGTGTGTTGACTTCAAAGCCATACGTCATCGCAATCAGCTGGACGACGCGAAGATTGATGACTGCCATTGCCGGCATATCGGCTCCAAGTACAAGATTCCCGCCGCTGCCTGACATGCCTCCCTGGACGAGTGAATACATCCTGTGACGGGCAATTTGCTGGCCTGCTATAAATTCCAGCTGTTCAACCGGCAGCTGTCTTAAATCCTGGATGCTGTCGAGCTCCGGGTTGAAGACCCGGCCTGCGGCAAGTATCCTCTCTTTGGCATCCATCTGCAGCTGGGCACCCTGGATCAATGAATGCAGATGAAAGAGCCAGCTGTCAAACAGGGAGAAAAACCTTTCCTGAACCTCCTCTGGCAAAAGGTTAAAGGAGCGCTCCAAATATCGATCATATGCTAGTTCAATATCATTTGGTTCATAGCTATATAGTTTGCTTTCCCACTCGTGCAATTCATCCAGAACCTTTTGTTCCCGATCTGTAATAGCCATTCATAACCCTCCAGCACGTGAATTTTCTTCCAGTATAACATAAGAAAAGATGAAACGCTTTTCTGCTAAGAGACACCTGAATCGCCGGGGATTTTCAGGTATTTCACCAACACTCACAACACCTTCAATTGGTCCTCAACTACAAATTCTAAAATTGTATCCACACAAAAAAAAGAGCAGAAGCCGCAGCCCCTGCCCTTTACAATTTACTTTATTTCGCTAAACGCACAACATCGCGAGCGATCATGACTTCTTCGTCAGTTGGAATGACCATGACTTTTACAGGAGAGTGAGGATAACTGATGAATGCTTCTTCTCCACGGACTTTGTTTAGTGCTGGGTCCCAGTAAATGCCCATGAACTCAAGTCCCTGTAATACGCGTGCACGGATAGCTGAGCTGTTTTCACCAATACCTGCTGTAAAGATGATTGCATCAACTCCGCACATACGGGCAGCGTATGAACCGATGTATTTGTGGATTCGGTCAGCAAATACCTTCAAAGCAAGTTCTGCTCGCTCATTGCCTTTTTCAGCTTCATCTTCAATATCACGAAGGTCACTAGAGAATCCGGAAACACCAAGCATACCGCTTTCTTTGTTAAGTACATTCAATACTTCGTCAGCATTCTTTCCTGTTTTTTCCATTATATATGGAATCAAAGCAGGGTCGATATTACCTGAACGAGTACCCATTGTAACACCCGCTAGCGGAGTGAATCCCATTGATGTATCAATAGACTTTCCGCCTTCGATTGCTGCTATACTTGCACCATTTCCAAGGTGGCAGGAAATGAGGCGAAGATGCTCTACTGGACGTCCCAGCATTTCAGCTGCACGCTGTGATACATATTTATGTGAAGTACCGTGGAAGCCGTATTTGCGGATTCCATACTTCTTATAGTATTCGTATGGAAGGCTGTACAGGAATGAGTTTTCTGGCATTGTCTGGTGGAATGCTGTGTCAAAGACCGCGATCGCCGGTACATTTGGCAGCACTTGCTGGAATGCACGAATTCCTGTGATATTGGCAGGATTGTGCAGCGGCGCAAGCTCAGAAAGCTGATTGATTTTGTCTAATACTTCTTCTGTAATTAATACAGAGTCACTGAACTCTTCTCCGCCGTGAACAACGCGGTGGCCAATGCCTTCGATTTCATCAAGCGATTGGATGATTCCAAGAGATGTCAATTTATCAAGCAGGATTTTGACCGCAACCTCATGGTTCGGGATATCTGTTATTTCCTTGTTCTTTTCCCCATTTACAGAAATTGTGAAGATAGAATCATTAAGGCCGATTCTTTCAACAATCCCTTTTGTGATGACTTCTTCGCTCGGCATTTCGAATAATTGGAACTTAAGGGATGAGCTGCCGGCATTGATTGCAATGATTTTTGCCATTTTGTCCGCTCCTTTTATATAACAACCTGTTAAATAATCAAGTGAAATAGTACACCTTTATTGTGTGCCACAGGCTGCAAATATATCTCTCAAGTTTTCATTAAAACACTGTCTTTTTCACATTTCAAGCAAAGGTTTCCCAAAAGGCAAATGAGTTTTTATTCTGATACTTCTAATGATTGTAAAAAGTTTCACATAATCAATCTTTACCCAATTCCATAAAAAAAGAACCAGATAAATCTGGTTCCTCACATCATTTTTCAGTTCCTTTATTTTCTTTGAACCAAAGGTCGATTTTGTTCAGGATGCGGCTGACTGCTGCACCGTCGGACAGCTTCGGCAGTTCCGCTAGCAATGCCTGTTTGGGAGGTGTTACACCTTCACCATTTTTCTGCAGGACAAGGATGCTTTTGGCAGCCTGCTTGTTTTTGAATAAAGATTCAGGAAGCTGCAGAATTCCTTGGACAATCAAATGTTTTTTTATGAATTCATGAAGCTGTGGCGCTTGCTCACTTTCAAAAAGGCCATTCGGAATCATAAAGAACAGATAGCCCCCGTCTTTTACATGCTTGGTGCTTTGCTCAATGAACATATGGTGGGAATATGTATGCCCCTCTGAAGCTTTCACTTCGTATGTTTCTGCCCTAAGGTCATTTGGGTAATAGCCGATTGGCAAATCACCGATGACTGCGTCAGCTGGATCTACAAACAGTGGCTCAAGGCTATCCTGGTTGAAAAGTTCCACAGAGTGCTTTTGCAGATTGGCATTTACAAAGGCCAGCCTGATCAATAGGTCATCAATTTCCACACCAACCGCTTCAATCGTTTTTCCGGTTTGCTGATTCAGGACCGTTGCCAGCAGATTGCCTGTTCCGACAGCTGGGTCAAGCAGCCTGTAAGAATTCTTGTCTACAAACTTGCTTACTAGATACCCGATGAACATCCCGACTGAATCGGGTGTCATCTGATGGTTGGGCTGAACATGCTCCTGCATGCCTTTCAAAATTGCCAGCTGGAAGCCCCTGCGGATTTCCTCATTGGAAAACTCCTCAAGCTTTGTTTCCTTATATTTTTTCTCAAGCCTTTTCTTGGCAACATCATTCAGTTCGTCCTGGAGGACTGTGCCCTGGAACATGTTTTCTCCAGTTTCAGCCAATGCCTCCAAATATGTACATGAAAGTTCTTCTTTTAGGATGTCCGCTGTCTCGTTAAAAGCGGTAAAGAGTTTTTCTACCGGAGTCGTACTCACTTTTCTTCCTCCCGATCAAAATAGATATCTATTCATTTTAGCCATGTTTTTAGTTATCTACAAGCTTTATGGCTTGCTGAACAAAAAGTGCAAGCGCCTCGTTCAGCCCCGAAAAGCGCTGGCCGACTAAAAACGCCACGTCCTGTGGCAACGTCGGCACTAGAACATCGTGTCCGTCGGAGGGCCTGACAGTGAAGTCGTTCTTTGACTTCATTGGCAGGACCGAAATCGAAATGTATAGCCGACTGCCCAGAAACGCAGAAACTGGAGACTCCGACAAGGAAGCGCTTTTTGCTTCTGCGGGCGGAGTTAAAGTTTCGGAGTTTCTAGGAGGCGAAACGAGACAATAAGAAAAGCGGAGGCGACTGCTTAACTACGAAAAGCTCTGGAGGGCCTGCCAGTGAAGTCGCTCTTTGACTTCAATGGCAGGTCCGTAGCGTCTCGAGGAGTTAGGAGACGCAGCTAGTCAAGCGTTTCGAGGGGCTAGGCGCTGGAGCTGGATTAGGACAACTGAGTATTCATATTACAATTTAATTATTTTAACACCAATAAAAAAAGGAGCACAATCTTGTGCTCCTTTCGAAATGCAGATCAACAGCTTGCGTTTATCTCAGGG
>NZ_JBYNSB010000032.1:0-12410 GCF_057785455.1 Mesobacillus sp. | reverse complement strand
GTTCGTCCTGAGCCAGGATCAAACTCTCCAAAAAAGAGTATGAGTTTAGCTCATAATTTAAAACGTTGGCTCATGATCTTCTATTATAGAAGCCATGATCATTTATTGTTTGTTGACGCTTGTTTGTTTAGTTTTCAAAGAGCAATTTTATTACTCAATCGCTTCAGAAGCGACTTTCATAATATATCATGCAGCCAACTTGATGTCAACCACATTTTTTAGTTTTTTTCACTGCCGTTCATCGTGTTTTCGATTAGGTCAGCAGCGACGTTTATTAATATAACAAGATAATATAATTGCGTCAACCATTTTTACAAAAAAATTTTCGGCTAGATAAATTCATATGTATTCAGCTTTTATATGCACTTTTTTTAGCTGGCATATATTTTAAGCACTCCTTTGGAGGTGCCACCCTTTTAAAAAGTGAAAACAGGATTTGGTATCTCTCCCTCATCGACCTTTTTACCACATGATCGATTCGGTCATCCTTCAGGTCAAACAGGATTTCATCCATTTCCCGTTTAATAAGGTATTCGAGCTCTTTGCGTTCTTTTTCATTGATCAGAACCCCAAGCATATATACACTCCTGTTCATATTTCTCATAGTGATTGTAGTCTTGTCCTATTTAATGATTTTTATAATCTGATTTTTATTATCATATCTTTTAAAGTCATGAATAAAAATTAGACAAGGAGTGCATTGGACGAGGTGGTGAGAAAAGTGAATTTCTTTTATGTTTTAAACGCCAAATCAATTAAACAGATTTTGATCATCATGATTGCTGCTTTTTTTACAGCATGGTTCCTTTACATGGAGAACATGGTTCAGCTCCCTGCTTTTTCAGCGAAGAATGAGCCAAAGGCTATTTATAAGGGTGAAAAGGATCTGGCCCTGACATTCAATATTGGCTGGGGTGATGAAAAGGCAGAACCGATCCTTAATATCCTGAAGAAGGAAAAGGCAGAAGGCGTCACATTCTTTCTTTCAGGCTCCTGGGCTGAAAGGCATCCTGACCTTGTGAGCAGGATGGTGAAAGATGGCTACGAAATTGGTATGCTCGGTTATGATTACAAGGATTATACTGAGCTTGAAGATGACAAAATCCGCCGTGACATCATGAAAGCACAGGAAGCTTTCAAGAAGCTGAATGTGAAAAACATCGAATTGCTCAGGGCACCTACCGGCCACTTCGATCAGCGGACTTTAAAAATCGCTGAGAGGCTGGGCTACACAGTAGTACATTGGAGCCTTGACACAAAAGACTGGACGAATCCTGGAACGGCAGTGATTGTTGAAAATGCTTCTAAGGCTAAGAAGGGCGATATCATCCTGATGCATGCTTCTGACTCTGCAAAGCAAACAGCTGAGGCTTTGCCGCTTATATTAAAAGATCTCCGGTCAAAGAACCTGAAAATGATCACAGTATCTGAAATGATCGCTAACGGGGATTCGAAGTCGTCTGAAATAAAATAACCGTCCAATTAAGCGTTGGACGGTTTTTTTTGTGCTTTTTTATTTGTACGGGCCGTTTTCTGGAGCGCCTGGCGTTCCTCTAGTGATTTTTGATTTAACTTATGCAATACAAGGAGCTGATAAGCATTGCATGCCAGTAACGGAAACAGCATGAGGTACACCCAGTTCTCCTCATTCACTCTTAGGACAGGCACCCATTCGATCACTGTGACGACAATCATGAAAAATAAAGCTGGAATAAAGGCCTCTTTATTGGTTTGTCTGGATTTGGCGGCTGCTGTAAGAAGACCCGCTGCCAAAACGATTAATGCTAATCCAATATATGGAGCTACACTTTCCCCTTTTTCAGCAAACACATCATATCGCAGATACACGAGATCGAAAAGTACAAAAGCAATCAGAAAAAGCTGTACAGCATTCCACAAAGAATGTGATTTAAAGATTCCAAGGCCAAAGCGGTGGATTGTCAGATAAGCAAAAAAGCCCATTTGGCTAAGTATGCTAAAAATAAGACCTACTCCCATAAGCCATACTAATATTGATAGGAATTCAATTATACTGAAATCACTTAAAAGCTGCTGGAATTCACCCCAGCGGACGATAAATCCAACCACACCTGTTGTAATGGCTCCTACAGCAAGCGTGTTAAGAAACAACTTTACCCAATTACGGCTAGTCACTTATTTTTCCCCCATATAAAAATTAACTTCAATACTGATTGTACCAATGCCATTATGAAAAATCCAGGCATGGTTTAACGTATAACAATTTGTCATATAACTCATTCTAAGATTAGGGCTGTCTATTTGTGAAAGGGGAAAATGAATATGAAGAACATCATGAAGCTTGTACTCCCCGCAACCTTTTTACTTTTGGCTGCTGGCTGTGCTCCAACAGAGACAGGCGGGGGACAGGTTGATTACGAAGAAACAAAGAAGATGGTAGTCGACATCCTTAAAACTGATGATGGCAAAAAAGCCATTCAGGAAGTGATGGGCGACGATGGTATGAAGGAAAAGTTAATTATGGACCAGCCGGTCGTCACTGATACAATTGAAAAAACGCTGACCTCGGAAAAAGGGATGGAGTTTTGGAAAAAATCCTTTGAAGACCCTAAATTTGCGGAAAGCATTGCAAAAAGCATGAAAAAAGAAAATGAAAAGCTGTTAAAGGACTTAATGAAGGACCCTGAATACAAAGGCATGATGATTGAGGTCATGAAGGATCCAGAATTGGAAAAGGAACTGACCACAGTCCTGAAAAGCAAGGAATACCGTGAGCATTTACAAAAAGTGATGTCAGAAACATTCGAGAGCCCTCTCTTCAAAGCCAAACTGCAGGCCCTGATTATTAAAGCAGCTGAGGAAATCCCTACTCAGAAACAAGGCAGCGATGAAGGCGGCGGCGGTTCCGGCGGCGGAGACTCCGGCGGTGGCAGCGGCGGCGGCGGAAGTTCAGGCGGACAATAATAAAGAAAAGCGGAAGCGTCTTGGTCAGCCCCGGCAAGCGCTGGAGCTGGACAGTTTAGGAAGATTATATACTCTATTTTAAAGTACAAAAGCCTCTCCCAATCCGGGAGAGGCTCTTATGTTTATTTTTCAAGCATGTGGACAACTTCCTGGGCAATGTTTGTATAAATTGCGCCAATCTGATCATCTTCCTGGTAAATCGATGGTGCGAAGTCTTCCTCATTCCAGGTAGGCTGACCCAATGGCAATTTGCCAAGCAGTTTTGTATTAAGCTCATCTGCTAATTTTTCTCCGCCGCCCTGGCCAAAGACATATTCTTTCTCCTCTGTCAGCTTGCTTTCGAAGTAAGACATGTTTTCAATTACACCAAGAATTTCATGTTCAGTTCTTAAAGCCATCGCTCCGGCACGTGCGGCAACAAATGCAGCTGTAGGGTGCGGCGTCGTAACGATGATTTCTTTACATGAAGGCAGCATCGTGTGGACATCCAACGCTACATCTCCTGTTCCAGGAGGCAAATCAAGCAATAGGTAATCCAGTTCGCCCCACTCCACCTCGTTGAAGAAGCTGTTCAGCATTTTCCCGAGCATCGGTCCACGCCAGATGATCGGTGCATTGTCTTCCACAAAGAAGCCCATCGAAATGACCTTGACGCCATGCCTTTCTACAGGAATGATTCTTTCTCCCCTTACAACAGGGCGTTTTGTAATACCCATCATGTCCGGAACGCTGAAGCCGTAGATGTCTGCATCAACCAGTCCAACTTTTTTGCCCAGGCGAGCAAGTGAAACAGCCAAATTGACAGAAACGGTTGATTTCCCTACTCCGCCTTTTCCTGAGGCAATCGCAATGAAAGTCGTTTTGCTATTAGGGGAAAGCAGCCCTTCTTCTTCTGGAGCCGCTGTTTGGAACTTGGACAGTACTTCTGCAGGCAGCTCAGAGAACCTTAAGCCGACTGTTTCTGCACCTGCTTCTTTTAAAAGATTGACGATTTGCGATTGCAGCTGCAGCTGTTCAGCTGTACCTGTCTTGGCAATCGCCATTTTAACGCTTACATGGCGCTTCTCTTCTTTGATTTTAATTTCTTCGATTGCATTTATCTCTTCGAGTGTTTTATGTAAAAATGGTTCCTTAAGGTCTTTTAACAATTCACGTACCTTAGCTTCAGTCAACATAATGACACCCTCCTCTGTAATTTTTCAATCCTCTTACAGTATACCACATGAGAATAATTCTTAAGTGTTAAACCTATCACACATTTCTGAAAGATTATTTTAAAACGCTCTCCATTCCCAAACAAAAAAGAAGGATCACCGACCCTTCTTTTTAATTATTCCAGAATTTCTGCTCGTTTGTGAAGTACCTTAGTATCCCTTCATAAATAGAGGCAGCTACTTTTTCCTGATATGCCTCCTGCTTGAGATTTGCTTCTTCTTCAGGATTGGAAAGGAAGCCTATTTCAACCAGCACCCCAGGTTTATTAGTATGTTTCAGCAAATAAATGCTATTGGCTGGCTTGGCACTGCGGTCGGTATTTTCCAGGTTCCTTCGTAATTCATCCTGGATCAATTTAGCCGCCCGTTTGTTGTCTTTAAAATTAGTCGAGTAGAACGTTTGGGCACCTTTCCACCTAGGAGAAGGAATAGCATTCAGGTGGATGGTAGCGAAAAAATCCGCCTCTGATTCGTTGATTAAATCCAGCCGCCTTTTCAAGTCCTGGACCTTCCGTTTGCTGTAACCCTTCAGGCCTGTATCGGCGAGGTCTACATCTGTTTCTCGAGTCATGATGACAAGTGCGCCTTGCTGCTGAAGGTAGTCCCTTAATTTCAAGGTGACGTTTAAGGCGATATCCTTCTCGAAGGCATCCTCTTCCCCAGCTCCCGGGTCGACTCCGCCATGGCCAGGATCCAGGTAAATAATCCTCCCTGATAACGGCAGGTTCCAGGATTCCCAGGAATCATGTTCTGTAAAATCATACTGCAATATGAGAAACAGCACAGCAAGGCCGGCTGCAAACATGATTATTTTTAATCTTTTCAGCATTTCTAAACCATCCTTCCCAGCTAGTCCCTGTTACTACACTATATGGGACAGGTCAATGGTTTAGAACCGCGGCCAGGCTAATGCAGCCTAAGTTTGTATTTCTTTTCTCCCTTCATGAACCCTTCTCTCCACCAGCTGTCAACGTACTGCTCGCACAAGTAATAAAGCTCCTCTGATCCGGTGCCTTCCTCGCCCTTCCCCCAGAACAGGAAAAAGTTGTATAAGGTATCAATTAAATGCCTTGCATCTTTTTCACAACGGGGCTTAACTGCTTCGATCGGCTCTCCGAAATAACCGAAGCGGCCAAATTTTGCTCCTAGCAGATAGGCCTCAATCGCCACATCATAGCAAGCTTCCTCTATCCCGGAGTTCATCACAAGGTTGGAAGTAAGTTTAGTTGAGCCAAAATATTGTTTCACCCTGTCCTGCAGGATGTTGATCGATAGTTCACGGAGCATTGAGCGCTCATATTTCACTTGCTTCTGTTTTCGTTTATCTACAAAAGTCGTTACGACGTTCAAAGTATTCTCACCCCTTAAGAAGTAGTGTTCAACCTTCCGTGTGGTGTAATGCAACATACTCTGACGTTTCCATTTCCAGTTTTCACAATGCTTTACTGAATAACATGCCCTAATCAGGAAATGGGACAAAGGACAACCTTCGCATTCTTCCTGAATGAATAAAATAACCAAGGAAAATTATTCGGAGGTGCATACATTGTCTGATTACCGAGTATTAATCGGCAGTCCAGTCCACAGGAAACCTGCCATCCTAAAGGAATTTCTGACCTATTTACCCCAGATTGATTCCGACGGACTGGACATTGATTATTTTTTCATTGACGACAACAGCGATGAGGAATCATCCAATCTGCTAAACCAATTCGCCGAGACACAAAAGGGAGTAACAATCCTGCCGGCAAAATCAAATGAACAGTTCATGAGCGACCATAAAGGCACTCACATATGGAACAGCAGCCTTGTCTGGAAGGTTGCCGATTTTAAAAATAAGATCATCCAGCACGCCCTTGATTTTGAGTATGACTATTTATTCTTCATTGATTCTGACATCCTGCTTCACCCCAAAACCATTATTCGTTTGATTGAGACCCAGAAGGATATCATTTCAGAGGTTTTTTGGACAGATTTTGGTGGGACAGGGCAGGAGCTCCCTCAAGTTTGGCTGCAGGATGAGTACAATTTTTATTATAAGGATATGGAGGCTCCTTCAGTGGATGACATCCACAGGACAATAACCAACTTTCTCAGCAGCCTGAAAATTCCTGGTGTTTACGAAGTTGGCGGCCTGGGAGCCTGTACATTAATATCAAAAAAAGCCCTCGAAAAAGGCGTGAATTTCAGCAGGATCAAAAACCTATCCTTTGCGGGGGAGGACAGGCATTTCTGTGTAAGGGCTGCCGCGTTAGGGCTTGGCCTTTATGTAGATACCCATTATCCTGCGTTTCATATTTATCGGGATTCGGATTTAAGCAGGATTCCAGGATTCCTTGCGTCAATTGATAAACCAAAACCAAAAACCCACTACATCAGATACTTCAAGAGCAGCTACAATAAATTAACCTTATCGATGGTATTGAGAAATGAGGCGGAAAATTATTTGCGAGAAGTATTAACGGAGGTTAGGCAGTATATAGATGAAGCCGTCATAATCGATGACGGCAGTACAGATAATAGTGCGGATATCTGCCGAGAAGTACTTGAAGGAATTCCTGTTCATATCATAAAGAACTCTGCATCCAAATTCTCCAATGAAATAGAGTTAAGGAAACAGCAATGGGAAGAAACAATTAAAACGAATCCGGATTGGATCTTAAATTTAGATGCAGATGAAATATTCGAAAAGAAATTTAAATCACAAGTCAAAACATTAATTAATCAAACTGATTTTGATGTAATCAGTTTTCGCTTATATGATTTTTGGGATATGAACCATTACCGTGAAGATGATTTTTGGTGTGCCCATAGTAAGTATCGGCCCTTTTTATTAAGGTATCAGAAGGATTTCCCTTATACTTGGAATAATATGGCCCAGCACTGCGGCCGGTTTCCAAGTAATATCTACTTACAGCCAAATACTTTATCTACCCTTAGACTGAAGCATTTGGGCTGGGCTAATCCCGCGAGGAGGAAAGCAAAATTTGAAAGGTATATTGATTTAGACCCAGAATTCAAATTCGGATCAAAGGAACAAGTCTTATCGATTCTGGATGAAAATCCTCATCTGGTCGAATGGAAAGAGGATGAGTGATTTTCTCTTAAAAAGTGAGAAACGAGACACTGAAATAAACAGTGCCTCGTTTTTTATGCTTTAATTTATTTGGTTTTTAAGATATGCTGCCAAGTTCAATTGACCCATTTTTTCAGCAATAGAAGAAAACCTTTCTGCACCTATTTTTGTCCGCAGCTTTTGGCTATCTTTAAAAGCCTTGAAATAATGCATGGCTGCCAATTTTTCGTTTCCGAACTCATAATAGATATTACCGAGGTCTTCGTTAATAGCTTCATCTTTTGCCAGTAATTCTTGTGCCAATTCTACTGCTTTTTCCATTTCGCCTATTTTACAGTATGCATACATTTTTATATAGTTCGGTCCTTTGTCTTGCATTAATTCACCGATCTGGTTATCGTGTAATTCTGCTGAAAGAACTTTAACCATCCGTTCATAATCATTCCACTCAAGATAAAGCTTCAACTGCGTTGATAAGCAGAGGTTTTTAAAGTTTTGATTCTCGAACAATTTTCTCGCTTTATCTATCTCTCCTAATTCATGATATATTTCTGCTTTCAGGATATCCAACAGCGGGAAAGCCCCATTAAAGCCTTCATACTGTTTTAGAATTGCCGAGAGTATTTGCCCTTTTGTTTGTGAAGCGTCGATTTCCCCGCTGAGTACAGCTATTATTTCATCTGCCTTGGTACTCCATGTATGATTGTTTAAATAATCCAAATCCCTTATAACATCTTTATTACTTAATGCTTTTTCAATCATGATGGTAAACTCATCAGCTGTTCCTGCTAAGTTACAATATGGCTTACCAACCAATTCAGGCAGCGGCGTAGAAATTGTCTGTATGCCTGCAGCCAGATATTCAAAGTACTTGATTGGGTTAGTATTGATAATTAATTCATTGATTTTAAATGGGATAATACCAGCATCAAAGTGCTGCATAAATGCTGGCACCATTGTATATTCTACAGGACCAATTAAATAAATGTTCGGCTCCTGTTTAAGCATAGTTACATCAGTATAAATCTTCCCGACTATAACAAAACTCATTTCCGGGTTCTGTCTCGCTACATTCACAATTAATTCTTGATCAAACCAGCTGGCCACTGCTCCCACATACCCAATTATAGGTCCCGCTAAATTTGCTAATTGTACTGGTTTGTCACGCGGCTGAATAAAATCTTCATAATTCACTGCATTGGGAATTAGAAAACAAGACTTAACGCTTCTTGCCTTATGAACAAATAAAGTGTTAGAAGTGACAATAACTCCATCCACAATCTCCAACAACCTTTTTTCATCCAAATAAAGCTGTCTTGTCTCTGGATCGCTTGTTCTCTCATCAACACAATCATAAAAGATCTTCGCATCATTTTTTATATGTTCCAGTTCTTTTACAGACTCTGCAAAATACGTAAGAACCGTCGTATCTTCTTTTCTATAAAAACGAATAAATTCCCTAATATATTGATCCCTGACTAATAACGAATTGCCAAAAGGATCAACTAAAGTATCTATACGATCAACCACCATTACTCCCTGGCATTCTTTACCCTGTAATAATTTTTTGATAAATAAATTTGCTGGCAATCCATGATCCTTTAAATTCCACCCTACCCTCATAACCTTAGGAAGCCCATTCAAAAATACAACAATCTTTCCTTTTTTAGCCATCTCTACAGCTAATTGCTGCGGCCTTTGCCACAAGTCTTCATGGAAATGAACAGAAGACAGCATTAATATGGTCTCTATCTTTTTTTCTTCGCGAATATCAAGATAATAACTTTTCTCTTTTTCTTTCTTAACTGGTTCTGCCTTTAAGACCGATACCAATAAATATCCGTCGACTTCAGCCTGTTCATTTATACTCAATTGAGTGAACCAGTTTTCAAAGGCTGCTTTTACAAGGTGTGATTCTGGTAAAAAAGAAAAGAAGTCAAGGCTTTCTTTAAAACCAATGGAATACTCATCTAATAAAAAAAGACCCAATTCCTCCCCTATGTCCTTTAGCGTATAAATCGGCAGCTCCTGTCCATAGCTCCATTGATCTGTTTTCTCCATGTACCATTTTCCAAGACGATATAATAAACATTTAGCATTAGGGTTAATAGTAATAAGCATGCCATCAGACTTTAATATCCGTTTCATTTCAGTCAGAGAAGAGAAAAGCTGATTCTTGTCAAAATGCTCTAGCACACCAGAATTCCATACAATGTCATAGCTATTATCAGGGATTTCGGCCATATTCATAATATCACCTATTATAAAATCAGCCTTGAGACCATGGTTATCAAACCTGGTCCTGGATTGTTCAATCGCAATCTCGGAAAAGTCTAATAAAGTTACATCTGCCCCCTCCGAAGCCAGCCTTAAACTAATTCTTCCAGTCCCTGATCCTGCTTCCAATATTCTTTTTCCTCTTATATCACCCGCCTCTTTAATGAGCGTCTCATAAATAATCTGGGAACTGCTATCCCATTCAGAAAACTCCTTTTCTCCCCATAATTGATCCCATATTTTTTTCTGGAACATCTTAGCCTCTCCCCTACACTGATTGCTCTGCCAAACCCAGGTTTTGAGAAGGTTGCAAAAACATTTGCACTCTCCTAATAAAGGCATACCAACTTTTCTCGGGCATATCTCCCCTAACATTAGCCGGTCTGTGTATCTCCTTCTTTAAAAAGGCCTGCTTTATATTTTATATAAAGCAATAGCTTCTTAATGATTGGATGTGATGGTTTAAATGCAGCTGCTTTTTTCAAATAATACAAAGCTTCTTTAACATTTCCCTGTGTTAAATACATAGTCGCCAGCTCTGTCGCGGGAATGAATCCCCACATATCATCAGCGATATAGCCAAGGTCTTCATTCGGCTTTTCCAGGTTTAATGCTACCTGGAACCAGGAAATAGCTGTTGTAGTCTTGCCTTGCTCCTTGTAAAAGTAAGCAATCTTGCAGATGATTTCAGCTCGCGGAGGGATATATTCAAAGCTTCGAAGGAGGGATTTAATGGCATTTTCATTGTCATTCAATTCCCTATAGCAATGATGAAGGTCTTGGAATGCAGTCAGATAAAATGACGTAGATTTTTCTTCATCTTTTACGAGGAATTCATTAAACGCAGCAGCCGCTTCTTTAAACCTTTTGTTCGCAGTAAGCTCGCGGCCATAATAATATAGCTGCCTTGAGTTCAATTCGCCTTTTGTTTCGAGGACATTCTCCAGGATGTTCAGATTTCGGTCCGATATCCGATTTTCCCTCTGCCCATGTGTCACGGCAATATCAGAATAGAGGATTTTATGGCCGTAATCGAATTTCACATATTCATGGACCGGTTCAACCCAGGGATAATTCCGGGTTTTCTTTACTAATCGTTCACGCCTGAACTGGACCTTTGGAATACCATCGGCATCAACACCAAGATTGTAATTCATGATCACGACATCTGTTTCAGGATCCAATGTGTTTTTTAATTCGCGGAATTTATGACGATCTGCAGGAAGGAGCACATCGTCCGCATCAAGCCACATCAAATAATCCTTCGTCCCTTTTGAAAAAGCGAAGTTCCTCGCCTCAGCAAAATCCTTCACCCATTCAAAATCGTATATCAAGTCCGTGTATTTTCTGGCAATTTCCTTCGTTTTATCATCAGAGCCAGTATCGACAATAACAATCTCGTCCACTAGATCCTTCACACTATCCAGGCATTTCCCCAGCATCTTTTCCTCATTTTTCACAATCATGCAAAGACTAATGCTTATCAATAGAACCACCTCTCCTTGGTCATCCTTATATATATACGCAAAGCAAAAGCTTTCGTGTAAAGCAAGAGCCCATCCTGGGGATGGGCTCTTACCTGTTTTAGGAGAAATTAGCTGCTTTAGGCGTTATAGATTTTAAGGATTTATTGGACTAACTTGCAGCAATGTTCCGCAGAGTGTCGGTGTAGCACAATTTCCAAACAGCGGTGTAAGTTCAGCGTGTCTAAAAGTAGTTTCAGGTAAGTTCTGAGTTACGAATCCATACATACCCGGTAAAAGATTTAAGAACTGAACTTCAACATTTCTGTTATTACCTGGATTGTTCTGACCAGTACTTAAATCAATAACACTGCAAGGAGGTACTTCTATTGTTCGAGCTCCTATACATACTCTTTGACCTGCCGCATCAAAGGTAAATACTCTTATGGTCACCGTCCTAGCAGTGGTCGTATTATTTAGTACTTTTATTAATACCCTATTGGCTGAAGTAGATAAAAACGGACCCGTCGTGAAATCGATTGAACCGACTCCAAAGAAGCTAATAATCTCGCGTATTTCAGATTTAATTTCTTGCAATCCAAATGATGGGTTGAAAATCGCACTTTCAATTGCCGCTACCTCTGATTTGATTTCTTCAAGACCGAAGCTTGGATTAGTTAGAATGCTTTCAATATTCGCTACTTCTGATTTGATTTCCTCGAGACCGAAAGATGGGCTGAAGATTATGCTCTCAATCGCTGCAATTTCTGATTTAATCTCTTCTAGGCCAAAGCTCGGATTTGTTAGGATACTCTCAATATTGGCTACCTCTGATTTAATTTCCTCCAGGCCAAAGCTTGGATTTGTCAGGATGCTTTCAATGTTCGCTACTTCTGATTTAATCTCTTCCAGACCGAACGATGGGTTGAAGATCGCGCTCTCAATCGCGGCTACCTCAGATTTGATTTCTTCCAGGCCGAAGCTTGGGTTGGTCAGGATGCTTTCGATGTTGATGAATGTCAGGCCGGCCAGGATGCTTTCAATATTCGCTACTTCTGACTTGATCTCTTCTAGACCGAACGATGGATTGAAGATGGCACTCTCGATCGCTGCTACTTCTGACTTGATTTCCTCCAGGCCGAAGCTTGGATTTGTCAGGATGCTTTCGATGTTAGCCACTTCTGATTTAATCTCTTCCAGACCGAACGATGGGTTGAAGATCGCGCTCTCAATGGCTGCGACTTCTGATTTGATTTCCTCTAGACCAAACGATGGGTTGAAGATCGCACTTTCGATTGCTGCTACCTCTGACTTGATTTCTTCCAGGCCGAAACTTGGATTTGTCAGGATACTTTCGATATTTGCTACTTCTGATTTGATCTCTTCTAATCCAAACGATGGGTTGAAGATCGCACTCTCGATCGCTGCTACCTCTGA
>NZ_JBYNSB010000031.1:0-117474 GCF_057785455.1 Mesobacillus sp. | reverse complement strand
TGGCGAGAAGGTCACACCCGTTCCCATACCGAACACGGAAGTTAAGCTTCTCAGCGCCGATGGTAGTTGGGGGTTTCCCCCTGTGAGAGTAGGACGCCGCCGGGCAAATGAAAGAACAGCTGATATGGCTGTTCTTTTTTTATGTTCTTTTTTAAAAGATCAATGTTGTGCATTAGGCTCTCAAAAAGTTTCTATTACTTAATTAGCAGCAATAAAACATACATTAAGTCAGTCTCTATTTTGAGATGGAATGGTATGATACATCAATACTGAGTGAAGTTTAAGTAAATAGTAATCAGCGAAATCAGGATTAAAACTATTACTAGGTAATAATAAGGAGAGTTCTTATCGAATGTGTGGCTTCTTAATCAGAACAAAATTAATTAAAGATGATTTAAAAGGAATTGCGAAACTGATGTACCAGGATGTCTCAAATGATGAGTGGGACAAAGAGAATTTGACCAAAAGAAACTTGGATTTCACTGTTGAGAGCGTTAGGTATATTGATATGTATACAGAAAGATTACTGAATACGAAATCGGGAGCAGAACTGCTTGATAACCATTTTAATAATTTTATGTTTCGTATAGGTGCTTATCTTGGTGAAGTTATTAAAACTAGTCTCAGGCAAGATTATTATTGGTATGAATTTGACTCAGTATACAATTATTCACATAAGCTGGATGGGGTGGGCAGCATTATCTATTCGCCCAATGTCCTGTATTCAAAAAAGAGGGATATTGTTATTTTGCCATTGAATGTGGTCTCGGAATTCTTGAGCGGAAACTCTTCATATTCTAATTTCCTAAGTTATGTAGAAGAGATGATAAGGAAGAATTCTTAAATATTCCTACAATATGATTGATCTGTGACTCTTTCAATAACACCAAGGTGAATCGGTGAGGCTTTGGGGATGCTCACTGCCTGCTTAGAGAAAGCGAGCATCCTTCCGCTATAACTATGTTAATGCCGATATAAGCTTTTCATTTTTAACAATGTAATGCTTCCTTCTGTAAAACAAACTCCCATCCTCCTTTTCAATCAATTCGATGCTATCAATACCTCAACACCATTCGCTTTTAACTGGTCAACCTGTTCGCTGGTCGTTTCTTCATCGGTTATGATGATGTTTAGCTTTTTAACTGGGTACATCCCGGAAAACATATCATTTCCTATTTTAAAATGCTCTGCCAGGGCTATAATTCTTCTGGAATTGTTATAAACGGTCTTGTGGAAAATGGCGACTTCTGGTGTCGCTGTGCTCAGGCCTTTTGCAGAAATGGCTCCAGCGGTTGCGAAGCATAGGTCGACGGTAAATTGGCGGGCGAACTCGTTTGCTAGCGCATCTGTGATATTCCCTGAATTTTTTACTTTGCCTCCTATGATATAGGTCTGTATATTGTCAAAGTTTCTGAGGTGATAAGCGATCTCTACAGAGTTTGTCAGGACGGTAAAGGCGAATTCTTTTGGCAGGTATTTAAGCATGACGTAGTGAATGGATGCACCGCCTATAAAGACAGTCTGGTTTTCCTTAATATAGGAAGCAGCCAGCTTTGCAATTGCGTTTTGGTATTCATCACTGCCTTCCCCGTAGCGTTCAGAGGGAGGACGGGCCATCATTCTTACGCTGGTGGCCGGGATTGCCCCGCCATGGGTTCTTTTTAAAAGTCCCTGCTCTTCCATAATCGTTAGATCCCTTCTAATTGAATCAATCGACATTTCAAACTTGCTTGCCAGGTCCTTCGCCAGAACCCGGCCGCTCTGCTCAAGCATCTTTAAAATTTCCTGCCTTCTCTCATCTGAAAACATACTAATCACTCCTAATGTTAAAATTTGGTTCCTTTACGTATTATTTCATGTTTATTCACGTATTGTCAATAATTAGTTAATGTTTATTCTTTTTTATGCTGTTTTGTTCACGAATCACTTAAAAATCTTTGGTTAATAAATATTAAAGTTTCAAAAATCTCCATAGAGGAAAACCTTTAAGAAAGCACATCTTTTTCGTGATTTTTATGAACATCCTTTACAATGGATTGGATTAATGGGAATATTAAGGCTTATTAGAAGAGATGTCTGGAGGTTTTTTTATGCTGGAGAATAGTTTTGTCATGGTAGCCATCATCCTAATAATCAATATTGTGTATGTGTCATTTTTTACGATCAGGATGATCCTGACGCTGAAAGGGCAGCGATATCTTGCTGCTGGGCTTAGTACGATTGAAGTCGTTATTTATGTGGTCGGGCTTGGATTGGTCCTCGAAAATTTGAATGAGATACAGAATCTGATTGCATATGCTGTGGGGTATGGAATCGGGGTCATTGTCGGTATGAAGATTGAAGAAAAGCTTGCGCTTGGTTATATTACGATCAATGTGATTACGAAAGAGTATGACTCGGACCTGCCAAAGGCTTTGCGTGAAAAGGGATACGGTGTGACCGATTGGGCTGCGCATGGCCTTGAGGGTGACCGGATGGCGATGCAGATCCTGACGCCAAGGAAGTATGAGCTGAAGCTGTATGAGACGATTAAGGAACTGGATCCGAAGGCCTTTATTATTGCATATGAACCAAAAGCAATTCACGGTGGTTTCTGGGTTAAAACGGTACGAAAAGGAAGGTTGTTTTCATGAGCAAGGATAGTAAAAAGAAACGGATGTATGAAGTCGGTGAAAATGAATCGATTGATGATTGCCTCAATAGAATGAAGAAGGAAGGCTATGCACCTGTCCGCAGGATGGAAAAGCCAATCTTCAAGGAAGTCGAGAAAAACGGAGCAGTAGAATACGAGCCAGCTGGAAGGCAGATTTTGTTTGAAGCAAAACCAGTTGAGTAAGTTAGTGGTTGGATTGGTTTAGTAGAGTGACGCATTAACGCACCGGGGGTCTGACCCCCGGTGCGTTAATGTGTTAAAGCCGAACGATATGTGTTTTTAATCTTTAAATGTTCGATTATTAATTGACAAGAATCTGAAATGCTTGTTAATATGGAGTTGTTGATAGCGAATAGTTTTTCCCTCGTATAATAATGGGGATATGGCCCATGAGTCTCTACCCGGCTGCCGTAAATTGCCGGACTATGAGGGGAAGTAGTTTTTGAAGTGAAGGGATAGGGATCTTATTCTAATGAGTAGGGATTTCTTTGCGCATGCACCCGGACGGACTACTTTCTCTTCTGTATGTAGAGAGAGTAATCTATCCGGGTTTTTTGTTTTGATACTCCACACAGGGAGGTTAGACTTATGAGTGCATCTGTTGCGGTCATTATGGGGAGCAAATCGGATTGGGAAACGATGAAGCATGCTTGTGACATTCTTGATCAATTAGAGATTTCATACATAAAGAAAGTTGTTTCGGCCCATCGTACGCCAGACTTGATGTTTGAGTTTGCGGAGGGTGCAAGGAATGCAGGGATTAAGGTGATTATCGCAGGAGCAGGCGGGGCAGCGCATCTGCCTGGGATGGTTGCGGCAAAGACGACATTGCCGGTTATCGGTGTGCCGGTACAGTCGAGGGCGCTGAATGGCCTTGACTCACTGCTGTCGATCGTCCAGATGCCGGGCGGTGTTCCGGTGGCTACTGTTGCTATTGGAAAAGCAGGGGCGACGAATGCCGGGCTTCTGGCGGCCCAGATGCTTGGCGCTTATGATCATCAGGTTGCTGAAAGGCTTGAGAGATTAAGGGAAGAAACCAAAATGTCAGTGATGGAAAGCAGTGATGAGCTTGTCTAAATTAATTTTACCAGGACAGACGATCGGCATTATCGGCGGGGGCCAGCTTGGCAAGATGATGGCCCTTTCGGCAAAAGCGATGGGCTTCCGGGTGGCTGTGCTTGATCCTACAGAGGATTGCCCGTGCGGCCAGGTAGTAGATCAGCAGATTGTCGGCGGCTACGATGATCTTGAAAAAATCGAACAGCTATCGAAAGTCAGTGATGTCATCACCTATGAGTTTGAAAATATCGACGCAGATGCGCTCGGATGGCTTGATAAAAATGCCTATGTACCTCAGGGAACTGAATTGCTGAGGATTACTCAGGACAGGATAGAAGAGAAGCAGCATATCCAGGAAGCTGGTGTACGGGTGGCACCGTATGCGGTCGTGACCGAAACGGAGGACGTAGCTGATGGAATCAAAAAGCTTGGCATGCCGGCAGTCCTTAAAACAGCTCGCGGCGGCTATGACGGCAAGGGGCAGCTTGTCATAAGAGCGGCAGAGGACATCGCGATTGCTGAGACGCTGGTCAGCCAGGGCCGATGTGTGCTTGAACAATGGATCGAGTTTGAAAAAGAAATTTCGGTAATCATCACACGCAGCACGACAGGAGAGACCGTTGTTTTTCCGGTGGCAGAAAATGTTCATCAGGACAATATCCTTCACCAGACGATCGTGCCAGCGCGCATCAGTCAGCATGCTGAGGAAAAAGCGATTGTGGCTGCAAAACAAATTGCATCCTCGCTTAATTTAGTTGGAACACTAGCCGTTGAGATGTTCTTAACAAAAGATGATGAAATTTATATAAATGAACTGGCACCGAGGCCGCATAATTCAGGCCATTACAGTATTGAAGCGTGTGAAACTTCTCAGTTCGAGCAGCATGTAAGGGCAGTGTGCGGATGGCCGCTGGGCAGCACAGAACTATTGAAGCCTGCGGTTATGGTCAATATCCTTGGCGAGCACCAGCAGCCATTGCTTGAAAGGATTTCCGATTTGAAGGATTGGAAAATTCATTTATACGGCAAAAAGGAAGCAAAATACAAACGCAAAATGGGGCATGTGACCCTTTTACGGGAAACAGTTGAGAAAGCGCTGGAAGAAGCGGAGCAAAGCGGAATCTGGGAAGGCGCGGCAGAAATGATCGGAGGACATAGAAAATGATAGATCGTTATACAAGACCGGAAATGGGAGCAATTTGGACGGAGGAGAATCGCTTTAAGGCGTGGCTTGAGGTTGAGATCCTTGCTTGTGAAGCATGGGCTGAGCTTGGCGAGATTCCTAAGGAGGATGTGCAAAAGCTCCGTGAAAATGCCTCTTTCGATATTGACCGGATTAAAGAGATTGAGGAAGAGACACGCCATGATGTCGTTGCTTTTACAAGAGCGGTGTCTGAGACATTGGGCGAAGAGCGTAAATGGGTTCACTACGGCCTGACTTCTACAGATGTTGTCGATACAGCCTTGTCCTATGTGTTGAAGCAAGCGAATCAGATCATTCAAAAGGATCTTGAGAATTTCATTGAGATTTTAGCAAATAAAGCGAAGGAACATAAATACACCGTCATGATGGGACGCACGCACGGTGTCCATGCTGAGCCGACGACGTTTGGCCTGAAGCTGGCGCTTTGGCTGGAGGAAATGCGACGCAACCTGGAGCGCTTCAAAATGGCTGCTCGTGATGTTGAGTTCGGCAAGATTTCCGGCGCGGTTGGAACATATGCCAATATCGACCCATTCGTTGAAGCCTATGTTTGTGAAAAGCTGGGGCTTCAGCCTGCACCGATTTCAACGCAGACGCTGCAGCGTGACCGCCATGCTTTTTACATGTCGTCACTTGCATTGATTGCGACTTCGATTGAAAAATTCGCGGTTGAGATTCGCGGACTGCAGAAGAGTGAAACGCGTGAAGTTGAGGAGTTTTTTGCGAAGGGGCAGAAGGGTTCATCAGCAATGCCTCACAAGCGCAACCCGATTGGTTCTGAAAATATGACGGGGATGGCAAGGGTCATCCGCGGCTATATGGCAACAGCGTACGAAAACGTGCCGCTATGGCATGAGCGCGATATTTCGCATTCTTCGGCGGAGAGAATCATTCTTCCGGATGCGACGATTGCCTTGAATTATATGCTGAACCGCTTTGGCAACATCGTGAAGAACTTGACGGTGTATCCAGAAAATATGAAGCGCAACATGGACCGCACACTTGGGTTGATTTATTCCCAGCGCGTGCTTCTTGCTCTGATCGATAAGGGCATGTCACGCGAGGAAGCGTATGACACTGTCCAGCCTCGTGCGATGGAAGCATGGGAAAAACAAGTGCAGTTCCGCAACCTGATTGAAAATGATGAGAAAATCGCCGGGCTGTTAAATGAAGCGGAAATCGATGATTGCTTTGATTATAACTACCATATCAAGCATGTGGATATGATTTTTGAAAGACTTGGGCTTTAATACGGACGGGCAAGAGATTCTTGCCCTTCTTTTAAATGTTAAGAAAAGTGTAGAAGTTTAACTTCGAGAATTGTCCAGTTCCAGCGCCTAGCCCCTCGAGTACCTTCGGTCCTTCCGATGAAGTCAAAGAACGACTTCTTCGTTCGGCCGTCCGACGGACAGGAAGTCCTAGTGCCGACGTTGCCACAGGAAGTGGCGAATTTAGTCGGCCAGCGCTTGTCGGGGCTGACCAAGGCGCTTACACTTTTCGAAGTGACTGAAGATTGCTAATTATCTCAATCGGAGGCGTTGAAATGGTAGAGCAGGCATTGTTGTATGAGGGGAAAGCGAAGCGGATTTATGCGACTGAAGATGCTGGAGTAGTAAGAGTACAGTATAAGGATTCCGCAACAGCTTTCAATGGCGGGAAGAAGGCTGAGATTGTCGGCAAGGGCCGGCTGAATAATGAGATTACGAGTCTAATATTCTCGAAGCTTAGTGAAGCGGGGATTCCATCTCATTTTATAAAAAAAATCTCAGAGAACGAGCAGCTTGTGAAGCGAGTGACGATCATTCCGCTTGAAGTCGTGGTAAGGAATTTCGCTGCAGGCAGCTTTTCGAAGCGGCTTGGGGTGGAGGAAGGCAAAAAGCTTTCAAGGCCGATTGTTGAGTTTTATCTGAAGGATGATTCGCTTGGAGATCCTTTGATTACGGATGAGCATGTGGATGTGCTGGAGCTGGCTTCAGATAAGGAAGTTTCACAGCTAAAGGACGCTGCCTTGAAAATCAATGAGGTGCTGGGGAGATTTTTCACAGAAATTGGTGTGACGCTGATTGACTTTAAGCTTGAGTTCGGCAAGGATGCTGACGGTAATATCCTGCTGGCAGATGAGATTTCACCTGACACATGCAGGCTTTGGGATATGGAAACGCAGCAAAAGCTTGACAAAGATGTATTCCGCCGCGATTTAGGGAATTTGACAGATGCTTATGAAACCATTTTAACGAGATTGGGAGGACAACTGCATGTATAAAGTAAAGGTGTTTGTGACGTTAAGGGAAAGTGTTTTGGATCCACAGGGGACGGCTGTTAAAAATGCACTGGCGACACATGGTTACGAAGGCATACAGGATGTCCGCATCGGCAAGTATATGGAGCTTACTCTGGATGAGAGCGTGAAGGATGTTGACGCAGCGGTGAAGGAAATGTGCGAGCGCCTGCTGGCAAATACGGTGATCGAGGATTACAGGTATGAGGTCGAGGAGGTCGTTGCACAGTGAAATTTGCGGTGATCGTATTTCCGGGTTCGAACTGTGACATCGACATGTACCATGCGGCAAAGGATGAGCTTGGAGAAGAGGCAGAGTATGTATGGCATGACGCGGAAAGTCTGGAAGGCTATGATGCAGTGCTTTTGCCTGGCGGCTTTTCTTACGGAGATTACTTAAGATCTGGCGCGATTGCGCAATTCAGCAATGTCATGAAAGAGGTCGTGAAGGCAGCTGAAGCTGGAAAGCCTGTGCTTGGCGTCTGCAACGGATTTCAGATTTTGCTGGAGGCAGGGCTTCTTCCAGGGGCGATGCGCCGCAACGACAGCCTTAAATTCATCTGCAAACAGGTCGAGCTTAAGGTCGAAAACAATGAAACAATGTTCTCGACAGGCTATGAAAAAGGCGAGGTCATCACGATTCCGGTTGCGCACGGTGAAGGCAACTACTATTGCGATGAAAAAACACTGGCCGATTTGAAGGCAAACAATCAAATCGTGTTCACATACCATGGCGAAAATCCGAATGGAAGCCTTGGAAATATTGCAGGTATCATCAACGAGCAGGGAAATGTCCTCGGGATGATGCCGCATCCGGAGCGCGCAGTCGATGAGCTGCTTGGCGGCGCGGACGGCTTGAAGCTTTTCAAATCGATCGTCAAACAATGGAGGGAAGCAAATGCGGTTAATGCTTGAACCAAGTCCACAGCAAATTAAAGACGAAAAAATCTATCAGCAAATGGGGCTTTCAGACAGCGAGTTTGCTTCTGTTGAAAAAATTCTTGGGCGCCTGCCTAACTACACAGAGACCGGCTTGTTCTCGGTTATGTGGTCAGAGCATTGCAGCTACAAGAACTCTAAGCCTGTCCTGAAAAAGTTCCCTGTCACGGGTGAGCGTGTTTTACAAGGACCGGGCGAGGGAGCTGGGATTGTTGATATCGGCGATGGCCAGGCGGTCGTTTTTAAAATCGAAAGCCATAACCATCCTTCAGCGATCGAGCCTTACCAGGGTGCGGCTACAGGTGTCGGCGGAATCATCCGCGACGTTTTTTCAATGGGAGCAAGGCCAATTGCATTGCTGAATTCTCTCCGCTTTGGCGAGCTTGAATCGCCGCGCGTGAAATATTTGTTTGAACAGGTGGTTGCTGGGATTGCCGGCTACGGAAACTGCATCGGCATTCCGACTGTTGGCGGCGAGGTCCAATTTGACGGTGCTTATGAAGGAAATCCGCTTGTGAACGCGATGTGCGTCGGGCTGATCAATCATGAGGATATCAAGAAGGGCCAGGCGCATGGGGTCGGCAATACAGTGATGTATGTCGGCGCGAAGACTGGCCGTGACGGGATTCATGGTGCGACCTTCGCTTCTGAGGAACTGAATGAGTCGTCTGAAGAGAAGCGTCCAGCTGTCCAGGTCGGCGATCCGTTCATGGAAAAATTGCTGCTTGAAGCTTGTCTTGAGCTTGTGAAAAATGATGCGCTTGTCGGCATCCAGGACATGGGTGCGGCTGGTTTGACCAGCTCATCTGCTGAAATGGCGAGCAAGGCTGGCTCGGGAATTGAGATGAATCTTGACCTTGTGCCGCAGCGTGAAACAGGGATGACTGCTTATGAAATGATGCTGTCTGAATCTCAGGAGCGCATGCTGATTGTCGTTGAAAAAGGGCGTGAGCAGGAAATCATCGATCTTTTTTCAAAATATGAGCTTGAAGCAGTCGCGATTGGCCGGGTGACGGACGACAAGATGCTCCGCCTTTTACATAAAGGTGAAGTGGTGGCGGATGTTCCTGCCGATGCGCTTGCTGAAGAAGCTCCTGTTTATTACAAGCCTTCAAGTGAACCAACTTATTTCCGTGAGTTCCAGTCGATGAAAAATGAGATTCCTAACGTTGAAGACTATGAAGCTACTTTGCTGGATTTGCTTCAGCAGCCGACGATTGCAAGCAAAGAGTGGGTCTACGACCAGTATGATCATATGGTGCGCACGAGCACAGTTGTTTCACCAGGTTCGGATGCGGCTGTCGTGAGAATCCGCGGAACCGAAAAGGGACTGGCGATGACGACGGACTGCAACTCCCGCTATATCTATCTTGATCCGGAGACAGGCGGTAAGATCGCTGTCGCTGAAGCCGCCCGTAATATCGTTTGTTCAGGCGGTGAACCCCTTGCGATCACGGATTGCCTGAACTTCGGGAACCCTGAGAAGCCGGAAATCTTCTGGCAGTTTGAAAAAGCGGTCGATGGCATGAGTGACGCGTGCCGGAAGCTTGGAACGCCTGTCATTGGCGGGAATGTCAGCCTTTATAACGAAACAAATGGAACAGCTGTCTACCCGACGCCGGTTGTCGGCATGGTCGGTCTGGTTGAAAATTTGAAGCATGTAACGACGCAGCATTTTAAAAATGCTGGCGATTTGATTTATCTATTGGGTGAAACGAAGGATGAGTTTGGCGGCAGCGAGCTGCAGAAGCTTGTCCATGGCCAAATTTTCGGCAAGGCGCCTGAGCTTGATTTAGAAGTAGAAGCGAGCTATCAGGGACAAATTTTAGCGGCGATCAAAAATGGTCTTGTCGCATCAGCGCATGATGTCGCTGAAGGCGGCGTGGCGGTTGCGCTGGCTGAATCCGTGATCGGCAGCAAAGGCTTGGGAGCTGAGGTTGAGCTTGAGGGTGCTGTTGTATCGGCATTGTTCAGCGAATCGCAATCCAGGTTTATTTTATCAGTAAAACCAGAGAACCAAATCGAGTTTGAAAGCTTAACAGATGCAGTTCTGATTGGAAAAGTCGTTGAAATGCCAGTTTTAAAGATTGATGTAAACGGAGAGAACGTCATCAATCATGATGCAGTTGGGCTGAAGAAGGCCTGGAAAGGAGCCATCCCATGCTTGCTGAACTAAAAGGCTTGAATGAGGAATGCGGCATTTTTGGAATTTGGGGACATCCCGAGGCAGCGCAAATCACGTATTACGGACTTCACAGCCTGCAGCACCGCGGCCAGGAAGGTACGGGGATTGTGGTTACGGATGGCCAGCAGCTGAAGGGGAAAAAAGGCGAAGGTCTTGTAACCGAGATTTTTACTGCAGACGCGATGGAGGAGCTCCAGGGCGTTGGCGCGATCGGCCATGTCCGTTATGCGACAGCGGGAGGCGGCGGCTATGAGAATGTCCAGCCGCTCCTGTTCCAATCGCAAAGCGGCGGGCTGGCACTTGCCCACAATGGCAATCTGGTAAATGCCGATGCTCTGCGCAATCAGCTTGAGGCACAGGGCAGCATTTTTCAGACGACCTCTGATACAGAGGTGCTTGCCCATTTAATCAAGCGCGGCGGCTTCAGCCAGATCAAGGACCGAGTCATGAATGCACTGCCGATGCTGAAGGGCGCCTATGCGTTTTTGATCATGACCGAAACGGAATTGATGGTCGCGCTCGATCCGCATGGCCTTCGTCCGCTTTCTTTAGGGAAGCTTGGCGATGCGTATGTCGTAGCTTCAGAGACTTGTGCATTTGATATTGTCGGTGCTGAGTTTGTCAGGGACGTTTTGCCTGGGGAACTGCTGATCATCAATGAAGACGGCATCCATTCAGAGATTTACTCGATGAATTCAACGACTGCCATCTGTACGATGGAATATATTTATTTTTCCCGCCCGGACAGCAACATCCATGGAATCAACGTCCATACTGCCAGGAAAAATCTTGGCAAGCAGCTGGCGCTTGAAGTGCCAATTGAAGCGGATGTTGTTACAGGTGTTCCGGATTCAAGTATCTCAGCGGCAATTGGGTATGCAGAAGAATCAGGCATTCCGTATGAAATGGGCTTGATCAAGAACCGTTATGTCGGACGTACATTTATCCAGCCATCCCAGTCACTGAGGGAGCAGGGGGTAAAAATGAAGCTGTCACCGGTTCGCGGCGTTGTCGAAGGAAAGCGTGTCATCATGGTCGACGATTCGATCGTGCGCGGGACGACAAGCCGCAGGATTGTCAACATGCTAAAAGAAGCGGGCGCCACCGAAGTCCATGTCGTCATCAGTTCGCCGCCGATTCAGAATCCATGCTTTTATGGAATCGATACTTCGACGCGTGAGGAATTGATTGCGGCTGAGAATTCAGTTGAGGAAATCCGGGAGTTGATAGGCGCAGACTCGCTTACTTTTTTAAGTGTCGGGGGTATGCTTGAGGCAATCGGCCGCAATGAACCAGGCGAAACGCGCGGGCAGTGTCTGGCTTGTTTTACAGGGAAGTATCCGACGGAGATTTATCCTGCGGCGACACCTGCCGGGCAGAAGTGCTGATATTTTTCCAAATATAGGATGACGGCGTGATCATGCGGGAGTTTTGGGAGAATACCACCCCTTTTCGGGAGATTATGAAGTAGTTTCGGGCAATTAAGACTGTACTTCGGGAGATTATGAACAAAGATTGGGAGATTGCACCCGCGGATGGTACTAATACATTCATCATGAGTGGAAGTACACTGTGAGAAGGTGTGAATCAACCCAATCAGAGTGTAATTACACTCAGTGAAGATGCGAAATAGGCTAATTGGTTAACTATAGTGCACGAATAAGGAAGTTTTATATGAAAAAACAGCCAAATCGGAGGTAGTGAACATGGCAAACGCGTATAAGCAGGCTGGTGTGGATATTGAGGCCGGGTATGAGGCGGTTGAGCGGATCAAAAAGCATGTGAAGCGGACAGTAAGGCCGGGCGTGATGGGGGCGCTGGGCGGTTTCGGCGGGATGTTCGACCTTTCCAGCCACGGGCTGAAGGAGCCGGTGCTGATTTCAGGTACGGACGGCGTGGGCACGAAGCTTATGCTCGCCTTTATGATGGACCGGCATGATACAATTGGCATCGATGCGGTCGCAATGTGTGTGAACGACATCGTCGTCCAGGGGGCGGAGCCTTTATATTTCCTTGACTACATCGCATGCGGCAAGGCAGTGCCTGAAAAAATCGAGGCGATTGTCAAAGGGATTGCAGATGGCTGCGAGCAGGCCGGGTGCGCGCTCGTCGGCGGAGAAACAGCGGAAATGCCAGGCATGTACTCCCCAGAAGAATACGATTTGGCTGGTTTTGCGGTTGGTGCCTGTGAGAAGTCCGAAATCATTACCGGTTCCGGGATTAAAGCTGGTGATGTTCTGATTGGCCTGGCGTCGAGCGGGATTCACAGCAATGGCTACTCGCTTGTTCGCAAGATTTTCCTTGAGCAGGCAGGCATGGAGCTTGACCACTTTATTGAAGTGTTTGGCTGCACACTTGGCGAAGAGCTTTTGAAGCCAACCCGGATTTATGTAAAATCAGTGCTGGCTGCGATGAAGCAATTTGAAATCAAGGGGCTGGCGCACATCACCGGAGGCGGTTTTATCGAAAACATTCCGAGGATGCTTCCTGAAGGCCTGGGTGCCGATATTGAGGAAGGCAGCTGGGAGATTCCGCAGGTGTTTACTATGCTCGAATCCTTAGGAGACCTTAAGCGCGAGGATATGTACAATATTTTTAACATGGGCATTGGCATGGTCGCTGCTGTTGCACCAGAGATTGCTCCTGATGTTCTGCGCTTGTTCAATGAGAACGGGGAAAAGGCAGTTATGATTGGCACTGTTACGGATCAGGAAGGCATCAGGGTTCGGATGCCTGGTGAATTGGCATGATGCACGTGCCAGATAAGTGCTTTTTTACAGGAGGACGGCTATGAAAAAAATCGCAGTGTTTGCATCGGGGAGCGGAAGCAATTTTCAGGCGATTGCCGTGGCTGTCCAGAATGGCACTCTGAATGCAGAAATCAGCTTGCTAGTATGCGATAAGCCAGGGGCGTTCGTGGTTGACCGTGCTGAAATGATCGGGATTCCGTCGCTTGTCCTCAGCCCAAAGGAATTCCCTTCAAAGGAAGCATATGAGGCGAAGATTTTACAAAAACTAACCAGTCTTGATGTGGAGCTTGTCGTGTTGGCAGGCTACATGAGGCTGATTGGATCGACTTTGCTCCAAGCTTTTGAAGGCAGGATCGTGAACATCCATCCTTCGTTATTGCCAGCGTTTCCTGGCAAGGACGCGATCGGCCAGGCGCTGGCAGCGGGAGTGGAAGAAACGGGTGTGACGATTCACTTTGTCGATGAGGGAATGGACACAGGTCCGATCATTGCGAGTGACGCTGTAACGATTGCGGCCGATGAAACAAGAGAATCACTTCAGAAGAAAATACAGCGGATTGAACACAGCCTGTATCCAGAGGTCCTGGAAAGGCTGCTGAACGGAAAAGAGGAGGCATTACAATGGGAAAAAAGCGTGCACTGATCAGTGTTTCAGATAAAAATGGGATTGTTGGGCTAGCGAGGGAGCTTGTTGAGCTGGGGTTTGAGATTGTCTCAACCGGCGGCACGAAAAAAGCGCTGCAGGACGGCGGAGTACCTGTAATCGGAATCAGCGATGTTACAGGTTTTCCAGAAATTCTCGAAGGCCGCGTGAAGACGCTGCACCCTAAAATCCATGGCGGTTTGCTTGCGAAGTACAGCGACCCTTCTCATCAGGAACAGCTTTCTGAAAATGAAATCGAGAAAATCGAGCTTGTGTGCATAAACCTTTATCCTTTTAAAGAAACGATTTCAAAGACTGGCGTGACGCCTGAGGACGCGATTGAAAATATCGATATCGGCGGACCGGCGATGCTGCGGGCTTCGGCTAAAAACCATCAATACATAACCGTTCTTGTCGATCCTGCGGATTATCAGCAGGTAATCGAGGAATACAAGAGCAGCAACCAAACGACGCTTGAAACGCGCCGCAGACTGGCGGCAAAGGTTTTTCGCCACACAGCTGCCTATGATGCGCTGATTGCGGAATACATGACGGATCTGGCAGGCGAGGAACAGCCGGAAAAACTGACGGTCACATACGAACTGAAGCAAAATCTTCGCTATGGAGAGAATCCGCACCAGAAGGCGGCATTTTACCAGAAGCCGCTTGGCTCGGCATTTTCAGTTGCGGCTGCTGAGCAGCTCCACGGCAAAGAGCTTTCCTATAACAATATCAATGATGCAAATGCGGCATTGCAGATCGTGAAGGAGTTTTCCGAGCCGGCAGCAGTTGCGGTCAAGCATATGAATCCATGCGGAGTCGGAACTGGCAAGGACATTTTTGATGCGTTCGGCAAAGCATTCGAAGCGGATCCAGTTTCGATTTTTGGCGGAATCATCGCTTTGAATCGCGAGGTCGATGGCGAAACAGCGCGCAAGCTGTATGAGATTTTCCTTGAAATCATCATCGCTCCTTCTTTTAGCGAGGAAGCTTTGGAGATTTTAACGGCAAAGAAGAATCTTCGATTGTTAAAAGTGCCATTTGGCGGCGAGCAGAACAAGGAGAATGCGCTGACTTCAATCGAGGGCGGATTGCTTGTTCAGGAGCAGGATGCGTTCGGATTTGAAGATGCGGAAATCTCTGTGCCGACAAAGCGTGAGCCGACAGAAGCTGAGTGGGAAGCGTTGAAGCTGGGCTGGAAGGTCGTCAAGCATGTGAAATCAAATGCGATTGTCGTATGCGGCAAGGATTCTACTTTAGGGATTGGCGCCGGCCAGATGAATCGTGTAGGTGCGGCTAAAATTGCTCTTGAGCAGGCTGGCGGGAAAGCCGAGGGTGCAGCACTGGCATCAGATGCATTCTTCCCGATGGACGATACCGTTGAAGCAGCGGCAAAAGCAGGCATTACCGCGATTATCCAGCCAGGCGGATCTGTACGTGATGCGGATTCGATCAAAAAGGCAGATGAATACGGAATTGCGATGGTGTTCACTGGGGTAAGGCATTTTAGGCATTAAGGTTAGTGGTTCGGAAAATAGCTGGTGGACACTGTCAAAAAGGCCTACTGGTGAAATATCCGAAGTTACTGGTGAAAAAATGAATGTTACTGGTGAAATAAATGCACTTACTGGTGAAAAAATGACTTCTACTGGTGAAAAATGAATTCACCTCATAAAAAGGCTATCTGGATTGCTGCTAAAACATAACAAACAGCTTCAATTTAGATAAAAGGACCATATAAAGTTCAATTTCAATCCGAAAAATCAGAATAAGGTATCTTAAAACGGAGGTGCGGGGAATGAAGGTTCTTGTGGTTGGCAGAGGCGGCCGGGAGCATGCGATTTGCCGGAAGGTCAGCGAGAGTCCGCTGGTGACGGAGGTGTTTGCAGCGCCAGGAAATCCTGGGATGGAGGACTGCGCATCACTTGTGGACATCAATGAAAATCAGCTGGATGAGCTTGTTGTTTTTGCAAAGCAGAACGAAATCGGCCTGACGATCATCGGGCCTGAGGTTCCGCTGCTGGCAGGGCTCGCAGACCGTTTTGAAGATGAAGGCCTTAAGGTTTTTGGCCCGAAGAAAGCAGCAGCTATTATTGAGGGCAGCAAGTCGTTCGCAAAGGATCTGATGAAAAAATACGGCATCCCGACTGCGGAATATGAAACTTTCACGGACTATGCTGATGCAAAAGCCTATCTTGACAGAATTGGCGCACCGATCGTCATCAAAGCGGACGGACTTGCGGCGGGCAAAGGTGTGGTCGTTGCCATGACCCAGCAGGAGGCGGAAGCTGCCCTGCAGGATATGCTGCTGAACAGCAAGTTTGGCGAGGCTTCAGCCAGCGTGGTCATGGAGCAATTTTTGACAGGGGAAGAGTTTTCGCTGATGGCATTTGTGAACGGGGAAAATGTGATTCCACTTGAGATCGTGCAGGACCATAAGCGCGCCTTTGATGGTGACAAGGGTCCGAACACTGGCGGCATGGGGGCTTATTCCCCTGTACCGCATATTCGCAGCAAGACCGTTGCTGAAGCGGTGGAAAAAGTGCTGAAGCCGGCAGCGGCCGCGATGACTGCGGAGGGACGCAGTTTTACAGGTATCCTTTATGCCGGTATGATTGAAACACAGGAAGGTCCTAAGGTAATTGAGTTTAACGCGCGTTTTGGTGATCCTGAGACGCAAGTGATTTTACCGAGGATGAAGTCTGATTTGGTGCAGGTCATGCTTGAGGTACTGGAAGGCCAATTTCCAGATATCGAGTGGCATGAGGAAGCGGTACTGGGCGTGGTTGTGGCGGCTAAAGGCTATCCTGAAGAGTACGTGAAAGGGGCAGTGCTGAAAGGGCTTGATAACCTTGAACAGGTTTTCCATGCAGGCACAGCGAAGAACGAGCAGGGTGAGTTTGTGACAAACGGGGGCCGAGTGCTTCTCGTAGGTGCAAAAGCGGCATCATTAAAAGAAGCACAGCAAAAGGTTTATGCTGAGCTTGAAAAGCTGGAATGCCCCGAGACCTTTTACCGCAAGGACATCGGCAGCAGAGCGATTGGGCATGTGTCTGTTTAGCGTCAATATGCTATAAAAAAGAAAGCCGAATCAGCGTGCGCGTCTTTTATTTGTATAAACAAGCAGCAGGGCAATGATGCTGCCTACAAGGGCAATCCATACGAAGCTGACATCCAGCAGGTATTCCCAGAACATAGTATCATCTCCTTTTTGAGAGAGCCCCCAGCACAAGTTGGGGGCTCCTTGTATTTAGTAGTCCTCACGATATCAGCTTGGGTTATAAGGAATCCAGCCCTCGCTGTCACCGTTAGCGGCGTTCTTTTCTTCCATCATATCCTGGCCTTTTTCATAAGCCGCAGTAAGCGGGCAGTAGCGGACAATACCCTCTCCGACCTTCATCGCGCCAAGCATGGCCATGAAGATGTATGAATCCTTCCACGGACGCTTGACCATTTTGGAGGTTGACCATGCAAGAACCGTCAATCCAATTGTGATCCTGACAAGTGCGTTAATGATTCCAATATTCGGGCGGACATTCATTTACAAATCGCTCCTTTACGAAGAATTTACAGTTAATTTGTAATTCTTTAGTGCGTTAAACGACGAAATATGTTACCATTAGAACCAATAATGTAAGGGCTTTCTTTTGCTGAAAAGCAAGTTTACTTTTAAATCTTAACAACTGACTTTTATATAGAAAGAAAAGGGGAACATGGTATGGAACAACGTTATCGATGGAAAAACAGACAATTGCGCAACCATGCTGCTGTTGTGGACGGCACCCTTTCACCGACGATCTTGCTGACGAATGCAACTTATTTGAACCAGACGTTCCGTAAATGGATGACGGCGAATATCTGGATCTACAAGGACCGGATTGTTTATGTTGGTGATAATCTGCCTGAAAATACAAAGCAGTGTGAAATAGTGGATTGCACCGGGCTTAAGCTGGTGCCGGGCTATATTGAACCTCATGCCCATCCGTTTCAACTTTATAATCCCCATTCTTTTGCTGCCTATGCATCACAGACGGGGACGACGACGATGATCAGCGACAATATGGTGCTGGCTTTACAATTAGGTAAAAAGAAAGCGTTTTCTTTTATAAATGAACTGAATGATAACCCGGTGACGATGTACTGGTGGTGCCGGTTTGATGCTCAGACGGAAATCCAGCATGAGGAGGATGTTTTCTCCAATGGAAATGTCAGGTCATGGCTGGAGCATGAGAATGTCGTGCAGGGCGGGGAGCTGACATGCTGGCCGAAGCTGATGAACGGGGACGATATGATCCTTCACTGGATGCAGGAGACGAAGCGCCTTCATAAGAAAATAGAAGGACATTTCCCAGGCGCTTCTGAAAAAACGCTCGCAAAGATGATGCTGTTTGGCGCGGATTGCGACCATGAGGCAATGACCGGTGAGGAAGTCAGGAGAAGGCTGCTGCAGGGATATATGGTCAGCTTGAGGCATTCGTCAATCAGGCCGGACCTGCCGAAGCTGCTGGATGAAATCCATGAGCTTGATATCGCGGTATATGACCGCTTCATGATGACCACCGATGGGGCATCGACGGCGTTTTATGAAAAAGGCGTAATCGATGAGCTGATCAGGATCGCTCTGGAAAAAGGAGTGCCGGTAATCGATGCGTACAATATGGCGACCATCAATGTTGCCCGCTATTATAATTTCGAGCATCTTCACGGAAATATTGTGACAGGCCGGGTTGCGAACATCAATTTCCTACAGGATGAGCGTGAGCCAACGCCGGTTTCCGTACTGGCAAAAGGACAGTGGGTCAAGCGCGATGGCAATGCAATCGATGCTGCCGCGGAAATCGACTGGAACCAGATGGGCTTCGATCCGTTGAAGATTGACTGGGAGCTGACAATGGATGACCTGCAGTTCTCCATGCCATTCGGAATAAAGATGGAGAATGCGGTGATTACAAAGCCATACTCGATTTCAATCGATGTGTCAGGCGATCAGCTGCCGGCGAATCATGATGAGTGCTTTTTCATGCTGATTGACCGGAATGGTGAGTGGCGGATCAATACCCTGCTAAAGGGCTTTGCCACGGATTTGCAGGGGCTTGCAAGCTCCTTCTCGAATACTGGGGACATCATCCTGATCGGGAAAAGCAAGCAGGATATGATGGCCGCTTTTAACAGGATGAAGGAGATCGGCGGGGGCATCGTTGCCTGTGAGGATGGTGCTGTTGTCGGTGAGATTCCGCTAAGGCTGCAAGGGATTATGTCGAGCCATCCAGTCGGGGAATTGATGGCCGAGGAAAAACAGCTGCTTGAATATTTACGGGAAAAAGGATATAAGTTTGCAGACCCGATTTATTCGCTGCTTTTCTTCTCGTCAACGCATTTGCCATACATCCGGATTACGCAGCAGGGCATCTATGACGTCATGAAAAAAACGATACTCTTTCCAACGATAATGCGTTAAAATATAAAAGTGCATCTAGACATAAACAGCCATGAGGAACTGGGAGTTCACAGGGGTGGCGAGAATGATAAAAAAGTGGATCGTTGCAACGGCAGCCGTAATGATCCTGGCAGCCGGGTGCAGCAGTAAAGAGACAGAGACAAAGAAGGATGCAGCCAAACCACAGAAAGAGAAAGAAGTGGAAGAGGTTGTAAAAGAGGCTGAAGAGCTTCCATACCAATTCCCGCTGACGGGGATTGGAACGAAAGACGAACCTGCGGGCAGAGCGATTGCCGTGGTCGTAAATAACCATCCGAAAGCAAGGCCGCAGTCGGGTCTGAATGAAGCCGATCTTATCTATGAAGTTTTGGCTGAAGGGGAAGTAACCAGGCTGATCGCGATTTACCAGAGTGAAAAGCCTGAAAAGGTGGGGCCAATCCGAAGCGCCCGGGATTATTTCATCAATTTGGCATCAGGGTATGACAGCTTTTTTGTCGCCCATGGGTACAGTCCTGACGCAAAGGAAATGCTCGACCGCGGGGACATCGACAACATCAATGGCATTCAATATGACGGCTCCTTGTTTAAAAGGGCAAGCTTCCGCAAGGCTCCGCACAATTCATATATTACCTATGATAATATGCTGAAGGGTGCAGAGAAGCGAGGATATGAGATGGATCAGGCGCCGGAGTCAGCAGCTTTTTTAAGCAAAGAGGAATTCGATGCTTTGGATGGTATGGCTGCTGAGGATATAATGGTATCCTATGGAACGCCGTCGTTTGATTTAATCTATGAATACGATGGAGAAGCAGGAAAATACCATCGCTTTTCCGGCAAGGAAGAAACAGCTGACCTTGATACTAAGGAACCTGTGCTGATCGACAATCTGCTTGTGGTGCAGATGGATCATGCCATCATTGATTCGGCAGGCCGCAGGGCAGTCAATCTTACCTCCGGTGGCAAGGGGTTTCTTTTTCAAAGAGGCAAAGTCAATGAGATACAATGGAAAAATGAAGCTGGCAGAATCATCCCTTATAAGGATGGGGTAAAAGCTGGTTTCGTTCCCGGGAAGACATGGATCAACATTGTCCCAGCAATCAGCGATGTCTCATTCGACTCACAGCAATAAGGCGAAAAAATTTGAGGATATAAGGGGTAGAATATATGCAACTTGATAAATTAAGAGGTAAAGAATTAGATCAGCTTTTCAAAGCGATTTTGTCGCTGAAGGATTTAGATGAAGCATATCGCTTTTTCGACGACCTTGCGACAGTGAACGAAATCCAATCGCTGGCACAGCGCCTTGAGGTTGCACGCATGCTGCGCGAAGGCAAGACATACCATAAAATCGAAACGGAAACAGGTGCGAGCACTGCGACGATTTCGAGGGTTAAGCGCTGCCTGAATTACGGCAACGACGCTTATGAATTGGCTTTGGACCGGCTGAAGGAAATGGAAGAGCAGGAAGCGAAGGAAGAAGTATAAGCTAGAAGAGTGAAGGATGAGGGCCGTTAAAAGGTTCTCGTCCTTTTTAATTTGAACTGGGTGACTGTGATTTTAGGGACTGCAATCTGAATAAATTTTTCCGGGTAAGAAGAAACTAAAGGTAAATTTAGGATAAGGGGTATAGCATGTCATCTCTAAAACCAATCCATTTTGATTCATCCAAAATGAATCCCACCGAAAAATTTACTTCTGTCGAAATGGCAAAGCTATGGGCGACGTACATGGGAAACAGCATGTCTTCCACGATCCTGAGGTATTTCCTCCGGAATGTAAAAGATGAAGATATAAAAACATTGCTTGAAAATGCCCTGCATCTGACAGAGGATTTCATGGCAACCATTAAAGTGTTTTTAGAGGGAGAAAATTTCCCGATTCCTCATGGCTTCAATGAGAAGGACGTGAACCTCAGCGCTCCAAGACTGTTTGAAGATGAATTTTACGTGCATTATTTGAAATATGCCGCCAAGGCCGGGATGAGCATTTATGCAATTGCGATTCCGCTCGTGATGAGACTGGATGTCAGGGAGTTTTTTGTGAAATGCCTAACGGCAACTGAGGAGCTTTTGGCGCAAATCAATGGGCTTCTGATGGACAAAGGGTTTATCATCAAACCACCGGTGCTGCCAGTTCCTGAAAAGGTTGACTTCGTTGAGCGGAAGTCTTACTTCAATGGAATTGGAGGGAAACTCCGCCCGCTCCATGCCCTGGAAGTCACTCATCTTTATGACAATATCGAAAACAATGTTACCAGCAAGGCGTTGCTGATGGGCTTCAGCCAGGTAGTCAAATCGGAGCAAATCCGTGAGTTTTTTATCAGGGGAGTCGAGATGACGGATAAAATGGTGGATCAGCTAAAGGAGAAACTTCATCAGCAAAATTTGCCTTCACCTGCTTTGTTGGATCATTTGGTGACCAGTTCCACGACAGCGCCATTTTCGGATAAAATCATGCTTGTCCATAAAGCTGATATGTTCTCGATGAAGGTCAGGTCATTCGGGAACTCAATGGCTGTTAATGGACGGAAGGATATCGGTCTTTTATATGGAAAAGTGTTGATGAAAGTGGGGCTGTACGCGGAAGATGCTGCCGACCTGCTTATCGAGAACGGCTGGCTTGAACAGCCTCCGCAGGCAGCAAACCGGAGAGAGCTGACTTCGGAATAGCGGTGGGGTTCAAGCGGGATGTTATGCCGGAAGCCGCCTTGAAAATGAACCATATTTATTTTAACTTGGAGCTTGCCTTTTGCAAGCTCTTTTTGTGCTTTCTTTGGCTGGGAAGCGATCGTGCCCGCTGATTCCGCAGGGTGGATTGTAAGGCGAAAACAGCTCATGATCAATCAAGCTGGAAATTGTCCTTTTAACCTGATGTTTCCTTTTTGTCTGGGATGAACAAATGCTATAATGGTGGAATGGAAATATAGAATGGGGGCAATTCAAGGATGTACGATGTTCGCGAGTGGAAACATGTGTTTAAACTCGACCCTAATAAAGAGATTACTGATGAAGAACTTGATAGAATCTGCGAGTCTGGAACCGACGCGATCATGGTAGGAGGGACGGATGGAGTCACTCTTGAAGGAGTCCTTGATTTAATGTCCCGAGTCCGCCGTTATACGGTTCCTTGCATTCTTGAGGTTTCTACTATAGATTCGATTACACCAGGCTTCGATTTTTACTATATTCCGACTGTGCTGAACAGCGGCAATCCGCAATGGATCACCGGCCTGCACCATGATGCGGTGAAGGAGTACGGCGATCTGATGGATTGGGACGAGGTCAAGATGGAGGGCTATTGCATCCTGAATCCCGAATGCAAGGCTGCCCAGCTGACAGAAGCGAAGACAGACCTTGATATTGAAGATGTCAGGGCCTATGCGATGATGGCAGAGAAGATGTTCAGCCTGCCAATTTTCTATTTAGAATATAGCGGCACCTACGGTGATCCCGAGGTCGTCAAAGCGGCAAAAAGTGTCCTCGATCAAACCGTGCTCTTCTACGGCGGAGGAATTGAGACCGCAGACCAGGCAGCCGAAATGGCCAAGCTTGCCGATGTCATTGTAGTCGGAAACGTCGTCTACAGCAACCTCGAAGAAGCAATAAAAACAGTAGCCGCCGCCACCGCTTCATCACATTAAAGCGGTGGGGGTCAGACCCCCGGTACGGTGATGCGGTGAAGTGGTGGGGGTCAGACCCCCGGCGCGGTGGCGCGTTAATTTGTGTGATTGTATACGTTGTGTATTTAGGATAAAATAATAAGAACAAATGTTTGTATGGTGGTGAGGAGTTTATGCAATTTTTAACGGATAAGTTATTGAATGGTTTGAATCCCGAGCAGCAGAAGGCTGTCAAGACATTGGACGGCCCGCTGCTATTGATGGCTGGTGCGGGCAGCGGCAAGACAAGAGTATTGACGCACAGGATTGCATATTTAATGGTGGAAAAGGGGATAAACCCTTATAACATCCTGGCGATCACGTTCACGAATAAAGCAGCGCGGGAGATGCGCGAGAGGATCCAGAAGATGATGGGCGGTGCAGCCGACGACATCTGGATTTCGACTTTCCACTCCATGTGTGTGCGCATTCTGCGCAGAGACATTGACCGCCTCGGCTTTAACCGCAATTTCACGATTCTTGATTCGACTGACCAGCAATCTGTCATTAAATCAATCCTTAAGGACAAGAATATGGATCCTAAGAAATTCGATCCGCGTGCGATCCTCGGGACAATCAGCTCGGCTAAAAACGAACTGATCACACCGGAGGAGTATGCGAAAACAGCTGGCGACTATTTCTCGCAGAAGGTCAGCGATGTGTATGAGGAGTACCAGCGCAGACTGCGCAAAAACAATGCGCTTGATTTCGATGACTTGATCATGACAACGATCAACTTGTTCATCCGTGTGCCTGAGGTGCTTGAATACTATCAGCGCAAATTCCAGTATATCCATGTCGATGAGTATCAGGATACGAACAGAGCACAGTATATGCTTGTAAAATTGCTGGCGCAGCGCTTCCAGAACCTTTGCGTCGTCGGTGATTCCGACCAGTCGATCTATCGCTGGCGCGGAGCTGACATCGCAAACATCCTTTCATTTGAAAAGGATTATCCAAAAGCGAATGTCATTTTGCTTGAGCAAAACTATCGCTCAACAAAGAAGATTCTATTAGCGGCGAACATGGTCATCCAGAACAACATGAACCGAAAGCCGAAAAATCTCTGGACAGAAAATTCCGAGGGCAATAAAATCATGTATTACCGCGCTGACAGCGAGCAGGGTGAAGCACAGTTCGTCATCGGTAAAATCCAGGAGCTCATCAGGAACGGCCGCAAGCTGTCCGATATCGCGATCCTTTACCGTACGAACGCTCAGTCCCGTGTAATCGAGGAATCGTTCCTGAAGTCCAACATCGAATACTCAATTGTCGGCGGCATCAAGTTCTATGACAGGAAGGAAATCAAGGATATCCTTGCTTACCTCCGCCTGATTTCGAATCCGGATGATGACATCAGCTTGACGAGGGTCATCAACGTACCGAAGCGCGCGATTGGTTCTACTTCAATTGATAAAATCGCCAACTTCGCCACTATGCATGATATGTCCATGTTCCAGGCGCTTGAAGCAATCGAGATGATTGGACTCAGCCCGAAAGCCGAAAAGGCAGCAATCGAGTTCCGCAACCTGATCCGCAACTACACTCAGCAGCAGGAATACTTGTCTGTAACTGAGCTTGTAGAGGAAGTCCTTGATAAAACTGGCTACCGAGACATGCTAAAGGCGGAAAAATCGATTGAATCACAGAGCCGGCTTGAGAACTTGGATGAATTTTTAACCGTAACAAACAGCTTTGAAGAAAGCAGTGAAGATAAATCTCTGGTCGCATTCCTGACAGACCTTGCGCTTGTAGCGGACATCGACCGCCTTGATGATGATGGCCAGAAGAAAACTGATTTTGTCACACTGATGACACTTCACTCAGCTAAGGGCCTTGAGTTCCCTGTTGTCTTCCTGATCGGTATGGAAGAGGGAGTATTCCCGCACAGCCGTTCATTAATGGAAGAAGCTGAGATGGAGGAGGAGCGCCGGCTGGCGTACGTGGGAATCACGCGTGCCGAGGAAGAGCTCTTCATCACGAATGCACAAATGCGTACCTTATTTGGGCGCACGAATATGAACCCTGAATCAAGGTTCATCAAGGAAATTCCGGCTGAATTGGTCGAGGATGCCGCTCCGAAACCGAAGAGAACTTCACCAGTAAGCAGCGCCAGACCAGCGGCAAGACCGATGATGCCACAGCGCGGTGCAGTTACGCGGCCTGTTGCGGCCTCAAGCGGAGGAGAAGACATCAGCTGGAAGGTTGGCGACAAAGCCCAGCATGGCAAGTGGGGAACAGGCACAGTCGTCAGCGTAAAAGGCGCCGGCGAAGGTTTGGAGCTTGACATCGCGTTCCCAAGCCCGACAGGCATCAAGCGCCTGCTGGCAAAATTCGCGCCGATTCAGAAGGTGTAATAATATCATTTTTACAAATTAAATTACTGTCTAGCTCCAGCGCCTAGCCCCTCGAGTCGCTTGTCTAGTTTCGCCTCCTAGAAACTCCGAAACTTCAACTCGGCCCGCAGAAGCAAAAAGCGCTTCTTTGTCGGAGTCTCCAGTTTCTGCGTTTCTGGGCAGTCGGCTATACATTTCGATTTCGGTCCTGCCAATGAAGTCAAAGAACGACTTCAATGTCAGGCCCTCCGACGGACACGATGTCCTAGTGCCGACGTTGCCACAGGACGTGGCGGTTTTAGTCGGCCAGCGACTTTCGGGGTTGACCAAGGCGCCCTGAGCTTTTCGGTTAGAAAGGGCTGGATTTATGGATTTTCAGAGCGCTGAGAAAAAAGCCAAGGATTTGCAAAATCTGCTTAATCAATATGGATACGAATATTATGTTCTTGACCAGCCATCGGTTCCTGATGCGGAATACGACCGCCTGTTAAGGGAACTGATTGAAATCGAGGAGCAATATCCGGAATTGCAGACTCCTGATTCGCCAACGCTTCGTGTCGGCGGCGAGATTTTGACGATGTTCAATAAGGTGCAGCATGCCACGCCGATGCTGAGCCTTGGCAATGCCTTTGATGATCAGGATCTGCGTGATTTTGACCGCAGGGTGCGCCAGGGTGTTGGTGACAATGTTGCTTATGTGTGCGAGCTGAAAATCGATGGACTGGCTGTTTCGCTCATTTATGAAGATGGCATGTTTGTCCGCGGTGCTACCCGCGGGGATGGAACGACAGGTGAGGATATTACGTCTAATTTAAGGACGATCCGCTCACTGCCGATCCGCCTGAAGGATCCTGTCTCGCTTGAGGTCCGCGGTGAAGCGTTCATGCCGAAGAAGTCCTTTGAAAAGCTGAACAAGGCCAGGCTGGAAAAAGAAGAAGAGCCATTCGCAAATCCACGCAATGCGGCAGCAGGCTCCCTTCGCCAGCTTGATCCAAAAATCGCGGCATCGCGAAGTCTTGATGTGTTCCTTTATGGAATTGCCGATGTAGGCAATACCGGGATTGAATCCCATAGTGAGGGCCTCGATTATCTTGAGAAACTTGGCTTCAAGACGAATAAAGAACGCAGAAAAGTGGCCGATATCGAGGGTGTCATCGAATATGTGAACAGCTGGGTTGAAAAACGCCCAAATCTTCCTTATGACATCGACGGCATCGTCATCAAGGTTGATTCTTTTGATCAGCAGGCCGAACTTGGCACTACAGCAAAGAGCCCGCGCTGGGCAATTGCCTACAAGTTCCCGGCTGAAGAAGTCGTCACAACCTTGAAGGATATCGAATTAAGTGTCGGACGGACAGGTGTCGTTACGCCAACTGCCATCCTGGAACCTGTTCAGGTTGCCGGTACAACGGTTGGAAGAGCGTCTCTCCACAATGAAGACCTCATTCGTGAAAAAGATATTAAAATCGGTGATAAAGTCGTCGTGAAAAAAGCCGGTGACATTATTCCGGAAGTCGTCAACGTACTTGTAGAGCAAAGGACAGGCGAGGAAGTCGAATTCCATATGCCGACCCATTGCCCAGAGTGCGAAAGCGAGCTGGTCAGGATTGAAGGGGAAGTAGCTCTTCGCTGCATCAACCCTAAGTGTCCGGCTCAAATCAGGGAGGGCCTGATCCATTTCGTTTCCCGCGATGCGATGAACATTGACGGCCTTGGCGAACGAGTGGTAAGCCAGCTTTTTGCTGAACAGCTGATCAAGGATGTGGCTGATATTTACAAGCTGACTCGCGAGCAGCTGCTGGCGCTGGAGCGTATGGGTGAAAAATCCGTCAATAACCTGCTGTCAGCGATCGAAGCTTCCAAATCCAATTCGCTTGAGAAGCTGTTGTTTGGCCTTGGCATCCGCCTTGTTGGTGCGAAAGCGGCCAAGACGCTAGCCCAGGAATTCGAAACAATGGACCAGCTTATGCAGGCAGCGCGAGATGAATTGACGGCGATCAATGAGATCGGCGACAAGATGGCAGATTCAGTCGTGACCTATTTTGACAGCGATGAAGTGAAGGATTTGGTTGCCGAGCTTAAGGCTGCAGGCGTCAATATGGAATATAAAGGACCAAGAAAGGTATCGGCTGAAGACTCAGATTCAATTTTTGCCGGTAAAACGATCGTGCTCACCGGAAAGCTCGAGCAAATGTCCCGGAATGAAGCGAAGGAAAAAATTGAGGCGCTTGGCGGCAACGTAGCCGGAAGCGTCAGCAAGAAAACCGACCTCGTCATTGCAGGCGAAGACGCAGGGTCGAAGCTGGCAAAAGCAGAAAGCCTCGGCATTGAAGTCTGGAACGAAGAGAGAATGCTTGAGGAATTGAATAAGTAGGTTCTTTTGGAGGCCCTAAGCTCTCTAAGTTAGGTTGTGTAATACAAAACTATTTTCTGCGGACTGCGAAGCGCTGGAATGGAAATCACCAGACTAGATAAACAGAACTATTTGTTACAAATCCATGCGAAAAAAGCAAAACAGAGAGGTGTAAACCATGAGGAAGCTCTCAATGGTCGCTCTATCTGTTGTCCTTTTGCTGACGGCCTGTGCTCCTAATTTTCAAAAGCAGGAAGAGGTTGTCCAGAAGAAGGATGATGACACAAAAGAAAAAGCGATTATCCCGAAATACAAGATTTCGGACAAATATTACCGGACAATCATGCCGTTTGAGCCAGGGGAAGCCCGCGGCATGGTCGTCAGTAACCTGAATACGCGCTATGACATCACCGAGTTCGAAACCGGCCTGATGCGGATTGCGCAAAATTCCTTCCCTACAGACAAGTATGTTTTCAAGGAAGGGCAGTATCTTGACAGCAAAACGGTTAGCTTATGGCTGAACCGCCAGTTCACGGATGCACAGCTGAAGAAAGAGGGCTTGAAGAAAAGCCAAAATATCGGTTTGAACCCTCTTGATTCGGGAGCAGGCGATGTCCATGAACGGAATAAAAAGAATCCGATCTATCTGGCGCATATTCTTGAGCACAATTACCTCGTCCAGGTTGGCGGGGAAAAGGGTACGTATCAGCTTGGCGGTGTGGCAATCGGGCTCGCAATGAATTCCGTCCACTACTATACGAAGGAAAAGTATGGTGCCGTCTATGAAAAGAATATTCCTCGCGACGTCCTTGAAAGGGAAGGCAAGAAAATGGCCCAGGAGGTCGTCAGCAGGCTGAGAGGAATAAAGGAACTCAACAACGTCCCGATTACCATCGGTTTGTTTGAGCAGGAGAGCCGTTCTTCTGTCGTTCCGGGGAGCTTTTTCACTTATGCAGAGGTTTCCCAGGGCAGCAATAGCATCGGCAGCTGGAAGGATGTCGACGAAGAATACATCCTGTTCCCATCTGACACAGCTAAGACGGAGCACAGGGATGATCTGACTTTCTTCGAAAACTTCAAGCAGGATGTCGAAACGTATTTCCCTAACTTCAACGGCGTCATCGGAAAAGGTTTTTACCTTGATGGCCAGCTGCAGGAGCTGAATATCAACATCCCAATCCAGTTCTATGGAAAAGCAGAAGCGATTGGGTTCACCCAGTATGTGACAGGACTTGTGATGGAGCACTTCCCGAACTATGTCTCCGTGCAGGTCAACATCTCATCCGTCATGGGGCCGGAAGCACTCATCGTCAAGAAACCTGATCAGGATGAACCGTTCGTTCATATCTACCAGTAAAAAGCAAAGGGCTTAGGCTCTTTGCTTTTTTTTTCGCAGAAGACATTGTATCTGATAAAGAATTGTATCTAACTCACAGGGTGTATCGTCTAAATATGAAATGGTATTTTTCTGAGGGGTGGGCTTGTATTGAGGTTTCGATTTTGGAGAGGAATGATTCTGCTGTTATTTTTGGCTGGCTGTTCACAGCCGTCAGCCATTACGATTACAGAAGAAAATCATCTGGTGATTGTAAAGTATCTGCGTCAGGAAGTGATGGAACCCAATTTCGGAGGGGAAAACATCAGTGCTTTTGAAGTCCTGGGATCAACCGTGAAAAAGGTGAATTATACATATGGGCATACATTCAGGAGTACTACAAAAAAGGTGGAGGCATTGAAGAAGGAAGCGGGATGTCTGTGCCGATGGTTTTGAAGCTGGTCCAGAGCGGAAAGCCCTTCAATGTACGAAGCCATACAATGCCGAGGGACGGCAGTTTTTACGCAGATGATATTAAAGACTTATTTCCAAAGCTGGCTGAGAAAAAAGCACTGAATTATCCTTCCGGAGATATTAACAAGCTGATAAAGGAAGCAGAGGACGAGGCAAAGGAGAAAATGAACTGAAGCATGGAAAGCAAAGGGGTCTTTGCCTTCTAAGTATAGTAAATTACACCTGGCACAAAAGAAAGCACCCCAGTTGGATGCTTTCTTTTGGTTTATCTCCTTCTGCTCCGTTTACGAAGGAAGGCTGGAACATCTTGGTCTTCTTGTATTTGTGTTTGTGGCTGCCGATCACGCTGTAAAGGCTCTTCATATCTTCTTTGTTCAGGATATTCAACGTACTCCTCGTATTCTTCTTCTATAGGTTCCGCATAGTTTACAGGGGTCTCGTAATGAGAAGGTTCATTGTAAGCACCATACCCATGCTGTGCCGCCTGTACTTGCCGTTTAGGCTGGCGTGTTCCTATTCCCTCTGTAAAAGAGCGTTGGGAAGTGTTTTGTGCTGGTTCATCATCATGGTTGAAGCCAGTAGCAATCACTGTGATCATGATATTTTTATCAAGCTGCTCGTTAATGACAGATCCAAAAATCATATTTAATTCCTGGCCGGTTGCTTCTGCTACTATATCTGCAGCCTCTTGAACTTCATACAGGCTTAAATTTTTGCCGCCAGTAATATTCAATAATACACCCTTGGCTCCATCGATGGAGGTCTCAAGCAATGGGCTGGAGATGGCTTTCTTCGCAGCTGCGACGGCACGCCCTTCACCTGAGGCTACACCAATCCCCATTAATGCAGTTCCCGGAAACGACATGATTGTTTTTACATCAGCAAAATCAAGGTTAATTAAACCAGGAACGGCAATTAAATCAGAAATACCCTGGACACCCTGCCTGAGGACATTGTCCGCTTCACGGAAGGCCTCGAGCATTGGCGTTCTTTTGTCGACTACCTCTAATAATCGTTCGTTTGGTATGATGATTAACGTGTTAACCGCTTTTTTCATCTCTTTTATTCCAGCTGCCGCATTTTGGGCACGCTTGTTTCCTTCAAATTTAAATGGACGTGTCACCACACCAATTGTCAGAGCACCAACATCACGCGCGATTTGAGCGATCGCAGGTGCAGCCCCGGTTCCAGTGCCGCCGCCCATTCCAGCTGTCACAAAAACCATATCAGCTCCTTTTAATACTTCCTGGAGCTCTTGCCTGCTTTCTTCTGCTGCCTTTCTGCCAATTTCGGGGTTGGCGCCTGCGCCCAGCCCTCTTGTCAGCGTATTGCCAATCTGCATCCTGATTTCCGCTTTTGACATATTAAGAGCCTGGGCATCTGTATTAACAGCAATAAACTCTACACCCTGTACGCCATCCTCAATCATCCGATTAACGGCATTATTTCCGCCGCCGCCCACTCCAATTACTTTTACAGTAGCAAATTTATCTATATATGGTTCGAAATCTAACATTCTCAGTCCTCCCAATTGAATTCTAGTTGTCCCTAAACAATTATTCTCGTTATCCTCTATCAATATAAGATTCGTTCAGGTGAGTATTTTCCTGAAGGTTGTTAAGGAATTGTAACTTCATAGTAATAAAAGAGATAAGCTGTGGGCTCTTTGGTGACGCCCGTTAATTTTTTAAAAAAGGAACATTGTCTACTAAATTAAGTGAGACTAGTGAACGACCCATTCCAAACAACTCAAAAAAATTAAAGTCTATTGAATTATGTCTTCTTATGTAGTTCCTGTCCGAAAGGCGGTCTCATTTGGACAGAAATAAGGGGAATGAACCAAAAACTGTCCGAAAGGCGGTCTCATTCGGACAGAAATAAGGGGAATGAGCCAAAAACTGTCCGAAAGGCGGTCTCATTCAGACAGGATTAAAAGGTAATGCCCGAAAATATAATTTAGTACATAAATTTGTGGACGGACCTGATTCACCTTTATCATTTTTCCAAGAAGATGACAACAGATCACGCCTGAAATCCCCCAGCAGCCTGTCCACCGCAAAAAAGTACAGATGATGTTAAAAGAGTGCTAGTGATAGCGCTTTCAGAGGCTTTTTCCATAGATATAATGGACTTGTAAGCAAATAAATACAAGTTCTGAAAGGGGAATGGGAATGAAGAAAGCTTGGAAAATGATTTCTCTTATGCTGGCTGTGCTGATGTTCACAGTGCTGGCTGCTGGATGTAACAATGGCGGAGGCGAGGTCAACGTTGGTATCGTGCTTCCGACGAAGGATGAGCCGCGCTGGGTACAGGATGAGCAGCGTTTCAAGGACGCATTAGCTGACACAAAATACTCCACTGAAATTCTTTTCAGCCAGGGATCTTCTGCTAAAGAAAAGGAAAACGTGGAGACATTGATCAACAAAGGGATCAAGGTCCTGATTATCAGTCCACAGGATGGCGATGCCGCCGCTGCTGCGGTTGAAGCTGCTAAAAAGGAAGATATTACGGTTATCGCTTATGACCGTCTGATCACAAATACAGATGCGGTAGATTACTATGTTACATTCGACAGCCTGGCTGTAGGTGCTGCGCAGGCTCAATATTTGATTGACAATGTGAAGGGCTCTGGAGTGCCGCTGTATCTATATGCTGGTGCTGCTTCTGATAATAACGCATTCTTGTTCTTCGAGGGTGCATGGAAGGTGCTTCAGCCAAAGATTGCTGATGGTACATTCAAAATCGCTAACTCAAGCGAAGCTGAGTCTCTGAAGGACACTGCTGAATTGACTCGTGACCAGCTAAGCAAGATTCTTGGCCAGGTTACAACAAACTGGGATCCAAACGAAGCGAAAAATAAAGCACAGACACATCTGACTGCCGTAGGCTCCGATATGAAGGGTAATGTGGCAATCCTTGCTCCAAACGATGGAACTGCACGGTCAATCGCTGACGTTTTCGCAACAGATGGCGATGTATCCAGCTTTGTCGTAACAGGCCAGGATGCTGAAAAAGCATCAATTCAGTACATCATCGACGGCAAGCAATCCATGACAGTATTCAAGGATGTTCGTACCCTTGTAAAGGATGCAATCGATATGGCCGTTACAGTACTTGATGGCAAATCGCCTGAAACAACAGGTACGTATGACAATGGCAAGGTCGATGTAAAAGCAAAACAAACAGATGTAATCGTAGTCGATAAGGAAAACGTGAAAAAAGAACTGATTGATTCTGAGTACTATAAAGCGGATGATTTCACAGGCTTAGAATAAAATGTGAGCGGCATAGCAGCAGGTCAATCTGCAGCTATGCCGCAAATGCAACAGTTGTTTGGTTAAGGGAGGGATCAGGATGAGCGGATATATTTTGGAGATGAACCAGATATCCAAGGAGTTCACAGGAGTCAAAGCGCTCTCCGATGTAAATTTTAAAGTGAAAAAAGGTGAGATTCACTGTCTGATAGGGGAGAACGGGGCCGGGAAGTCGACCCTCATGAAGGTGCTCAGCGGCGTGTATCCCTATGGCACATACGAGGGGGACATCGTTTTTGAAGGAGCAGTTCAGCAGTTTAATAGAATCAGTGACAGCGTAAATGCCGGCATCGCGATTATTTACCAGGAGTTAGCCTTGTTCCCTGATCTCACGGTTTATGAAAATATTTTCGCAGGCAATGAAGTGAAGCGCGGCTCGATCGTCGACTGGAACCAGACGATCGTGAAGGCGAAGGAGATGCTGAAAAAGGTGAAGCTGGATGTGAATCCGGAAACGCTGGTGAAGGATCTCAGCGTTGGGAAGCAGCAGCTCGTCGAAATCGCCAAGGCGCTAAGCAAGAACGTAAAACTGCTCATTCTTGACGAACCAACTGCTGCTCTCAATGAGGATGACAGTGAAAACCTGCTCGAGCTATTGGGTGATCTGAAAAAGCAGGGTATCACAAGCATTATGATCTCGCACAAGCTGAAGGAAGTCATTTCGATCGCCGACCAGGCGACAGTTCTCCGGGATGGCCGGACAATCTGCACGCTGGATGGATCGAAAGGGGAAGTTTCCGAAGGCGTCATCATCAAAAATATGGTTGGGCGCGAAATCGCTGATATTTATCCGAAGAGACCAGAAAAAACCTTTGGTGAAACCATCCTTGAATTGAAGAAGTGGTCGGCATATGATGTCCAGCTGGGCCGGCAGGTTGTAAAGGACGTCAATCTCCATGTGAAAAAAGGCGAAATCATTGGGATAGCCGGATTGATGGGGTCAGGCAGGACGGAGCTTGCACTGAGCATTTTTGGAAACCCTCGCTCCTACAAGCTGCAAGGAGAGCTTCTTCTGAACGGGACATCAAGGAAGCTGAAGCATACGCGAGACGCCATCAAAGCCGGAATTGCCTATGTTACAGAAGATCGCAAGGGTGATGGATTATTTTTGCTCCAGGATATTAAAAGCAATGTATCCGCCGCGCATCTGCAGGGTGTGTCAACAAATGGCGTCATTAACGATAACGAAGAAATAAAGGTTGCGACTGACTACAAAAAATCTTTGAATATTAAATCATCCTCACTCGAGCAATTGGTTGGGAATTTAAGCGGCGGCAACCAGCAAAAGGTGTCCCTCGGCAAGTGGCTCTTTGTTGGTCCGAAGCTTTTGATCCTGGATGAACCGACACGCGGTATTGATGTCGGGGCCAAATTTGAAATTTACTCAATCATGAACAAGCTGATCAGCGAAGGCATGAGCATTATCATGATTTCCTCTGAGCTTGGCGAGGTCCTCGGGATGAGCGACCGGGTGTACGTCATGGCGGAAGGGCAAATCAAGGGTGAGTTGTCCATCAATGAGGCAAATCAAGAAAATATCATGCAGCTTGCTACGCAATAGGAGGTTATCCCTTTGAACTTTTTCACAGAACTGAAGTCGCTGGTCAAGGTAAATATCCGCGACTACGGCATGTATATCGCATTGTTTGTCATCATGCTCACATTCTCAATTATGACGGAAGGACTGTTCATGTCCTCCCGCAATATCAGCAACCTGCTCGATTCCGCTGGCTACATCGCTGTTCTTGCAGTCGGGATGACACTGGTCATCGTCATCCGCCATATCGACCTGTCTGTTGGCTTTTTGGCAGGCTTCCTTGGAGCAATTGCTGCAATTCTTCTTACCCAGATGGGCGTGCCCGTGTACTTAACTATTCCGATCATCCTGGTGCTTGGGATCATTATCGGGATGTTCAATGGTCTGCTTATCGCCCAAATCGGCATTCCTTCCTTTGTAGCGACGCTGGCAGGAATGCTCATTTTCCGCGGCGCTTTGCTGCAGGTGACGGAAAAATCAGGAACAATCATCGTCAAGGACGATCACTTCAATGCAATCGGAAATGGCTTTATCCCTTCCATCGTTGAAGTGAATGGACTTCATCTGCTTTCATTGATCGTAGGAATCATCGGTATTTTAATCTATATTTACAGTGAAATCACTACCAGGAAAAATAAGCGGAAGTACCAGTTCGAAGTTGTTTCCAATGGTATTTTCACTCTCAAACTAGTATTTGTTTCAGCGATCATTGCCTATATTACCTGGATTCTCGCAGGCTATAACGGCTTCTCCTGGACAGTAGTCATCATGCTGCTTGTTGTGCTTGTCTATCACTTCCTGACGACAAAAACAGTATTAGGCAGACATATTTACGCAGTCGGAAGCAATCCGGAGGCAGCTCATCTCAGCGGAATCAACGTCAAGAAGATCACTTATATCGTTTTTGGTTCGATGGGGATGCTTGCTGCGCTGTCAGGGATTTTATTTACTTCCCGCCTTCAATCGGCAACGACAACGGCTGGAACATTATTCGAGCTTGACGCGATTGCGGCAGCTTATGTCGGCGGCGTTTCATCTGCCGGCGGTGTCGGTAAAGTAACAGGCGCGATCATCGGTGCTATCGTAATGGCTTCATTATCAAACGGGATGAACCTGCTTGGAGTCGGCATCTCCTATCAGTACATCATCCGCGGCGGCGTGCTGGCTGCAGCTGTTATTTTTGACGTCATGACCAGACGGAAAAAGGCCTGACCCATACCTTAAATAGAAGAGGCTGTGTGAGACGAATTCACATGGCCTTTACTCTATTAAAAACCAATTGAACATTCTCCGTCAGATGGTATGATGAAACTAATTTACTAGTAGAAAAGGAGACTCTTCTTTTGCGAAAAATAGGCATATCCCTGCTAACTGCATTAACAATTATTCTTTGTTATTTTACACTTGTTTCGGCGGGAAAAGTGTTTCGCTCAGATGTGGAGGTTCCCGAGAAGGCTGTCTCACAGGAAACTCCATACCGTCTGGTGCTGATTACGCAGGAGCTTGATACCCCTTTTTGGGATAAGGTGGGGGCCGGTGCAAAAAAGCAAGCGAAGGACGAGGGAGCGAGCCTTGAGGTATGGGGCAGCTATGGGAAGAACCAGGAGGATTTCCTGAAAAAAGTCGAGATTGCCATCCATTCAAAGGTGGATGGAATCATCGTGCAGGGGTTGGATGCGGAACAGTTCAAGAATTTGACCAAGGTGAAAGCCGCGTTCTATGGTATCCCGATCATTACAGTTGCTAATGATGTGCCTATGACCGAAAGCCTGAGAAGGACATATGTTGGATCCGACCAGTACATGGCCGGAAGGATGATTGCTACTCAGATGATTAAAGATATGGATAAAACTGGAAAAATTATCCTGATGTCGGACAGCCGCCATGAATATTATCAGCAGCAGCGGCTGACTGGGATGCAGGATGTTTTCAAGGATTATCCAGGCATCCAGACGATTAATGCGGAAACAACCGAAGCGAGGGAGCAGGTCATCGCCACGACACGGGATATGCTGAACAAGATGCCGGATGCCGACGGTTTTATCGCCGTAAACGCCAATATTACCGGGTCGATGATCCAGGAAATCAGCAGGCGATCCCGGGTCGAACCTTTCCATATCTACACGTTTGACGATGCACCGGATTCCCTTTCACTGCTGTTGCGTGGGAAAGTGGATGGAGTGATCGAACAATCACCTGAGGAAATGGGCAAGGCAAGTGTCAGTCTGATCATGAAATGGCTGAGGAATGAGACTGTTCCTCTCGATAAAAATGGCTACCTTACAGATATACGGATGCTGAAAGCGATGGACGGAAAATGAACAGGATACAGAAGAAAATATGGATGCTCGCCATGGTCGTTCTGTTTTTCATGTCGGCAATTTGGATAGCGCTTACATACTACAACCATAAAACCCAAAGCCAATATAATAATATTTTGCAAAGATACCTGAGCTTTAACGAGGTATCTATTGCAAGCCAGCAGCTGGTCACAGATTTGAATAATTATCTGCTGCTTCCTTCGCCTGCGAATTTAGAAAATATCAGCACCAGCAAGGAAAAAATCTCAAAGGCGAAATACGAGGTCTATAAGCTGAAAAATGCGGAAAATGATTTTGCGTTAACGAATTATATAAATCTGATTGATAGTTTGATGGAAACGGCGGACAGGGCGATGCTGTTCCAGTCGGAGAAGGAAACCGAGGATTCGGCGAATGAGTTTTCTGAAGCAACGAGGATATCGATGTACATTTCCGAGACGTCGCTTACCCTGCTTGATAAGGAATTGAAGACATACGAGCTCATGTACCGCGGCATCATTGCGCAATCAAAGGCATTGAATGAGCTGGGTGTCTGGCTGCTGCTGCTGATTACGAGCTTGAGCCTGCTATTAACCTATTGGATTTCCCGAAGTATTACGAGACCGGTAGAAAAGCTGACAGAGGCGGCAAATGAGTTGTCAAAGGGCCGATTCGATTTGCAGATCAAAGTCGATTCCAACGATGAAATAGCTTTCCTGGCAAAAACCTTCGACCATATGCGGGTCAATATTAATAACCTGATTTCAGAGATACAAGAGAAGGCACAGCTTGAGCATGAGCTTCAGCAAAATAAGCTCCTGCTCCAGGAGAGCCAGCTGATCAGCCTGCAAAGCCAGATCAACCCACATTTTCTGTTCAACACACTGAATACACTATCTAAGAAGGCTTATCTTGAAGGGTCCGAAGAAACGAGCGATATGATTGTGAATGTTGCCGGATTATTGCGCTACAGCCTCAAGCGGCTTGACAGGTCGGTTTCCTTGCATGAGGAAGTTGCGGTGTTAAAGCAATACATTGATATCCAGAAGGCGAGGTTCACGGAAAGGCTGAAGCTTCATATGGAGGTTGATGATTCCTGCCTTGGGGTTCAGATTCCCGGGCTGACTTTACAGCCGATCATTGAAAATGCGGTCATCCATGCGGTCGAGCCGGAAGAAGATGGCGGTGTTATATGGTTCCGGATTTTGGATAAGGAAGACAGGGTCCGGATTGAGATTGAGGATGACGGACCGGGCATGCCTGAGGAAAAAATAAATCAAATACTTGAGGGGCAGCAGATCACCCAGTCCGGCGGGCACTCAACCGGTATCGGACTAACGAACGTTGTAAAGCGGCTGCGTTTATTTTACCAGAATGAAGATGTTTTCGAGATTCATAGCGAAATGGGACAGGGAACAAAGGTAGTCTTAAATATACCGAAAACGGGGAGGGCCATTGTTGATGTTAAAACTCCTGATCGTGGATGACGAACAAATTGAACGGGAAGGCATGCAAGCGATTCTGTTGAGAGCCTATCCTGGCCTGATCATTGAACAAGCGAAGAACGGGAAGATCGCTGTAGAAATGGCGGAGAATTTCGGGCCTGACTTGATTATGATGGATATCATGATGCCGGGTATGAACGGCCTGGAGGCAATTGAGCAGATCAGGGCCTCTCGACCAGAGGTGAAGTTCGTGATGGTGACAGCCTATGATATGTTCGACTATGCCCGTACCGCATTGAAGCTCGGTGTGAAGGATTATTTGTTGAAGCCAAGTAAACCAAGTGAAATCGTCGATACCGTCGGGAAGCTGCTGAAGGAAATTGAAGCAGAGAAGCATGATGTTGCAGTGAATAAGCTGCAGCAGGAGGCGCTGGAAAAAGCTATGCGCGTTGTTGAAACCGACGTAGTGACACAGCTGCTGTACGACCATGTACATGAGGTCCATATCGATCTGCTTATGGAAATGCTCGATACAAAAACCTCTAGTGAAAGCTTTGTTATCGTTCTCCTGCTTCCCGCTGGCTCCGTACACCTCTATCAGACAATTAAGGAGAAGGTGCGGAGAAATGGCAGAGGGTGGGTAGGGGCTTTATCAGGCTGTCAGCTGCCGATCATTGTATTTCGTGAACAAGACAATTCGTTCCGGGCCCAGGCTGTTTCTATGGCAAGGGACATTCTCACAGCGGTAAAATCAGAATCTGGTTCACGCTTGTTCGCAGGGATAGGGAATCCGTATGGTTCGTTGGATCAGATCAGACAATCCTACCAGGAGGCATTGAACGCCACAATGGATACATCAATCCCAGTTAAGTATCGGTTTTACGCTGATATGCTTGTACTGGGAGCAGTCAGTGACGGGCAATTGGGCAGGCAAAGAGAGAAGCAGTTATTCGATCAGGTAAGGCTCGGGCAATGGGACTTAGTGACAGACACTATTTTTGAAGTCATCCAGAGCTATGCAAGCATCAGCACGAATTTATTGCAGACACAGCAGCGGATTCTCGAGCTATTGTGGATGGCCGCCCGGGTGATGAGTGAACTGGGAATTGAAATCGACACACCTACTTATTCATTCCAGGCCCAGGATTACCGCCAGCTCCGAAATGAAACAAGCCATTTGCTTGGAGAGATGAGAAAGATTCATGAGGAGTCCTATGAACGGCTTGAGGCGGATAAAATCCAGAAGATCAAACAATACATTGTCGAGCACTCCCATGAGGATATTTCACTTGATGCCCTGGCCAATAGGGTGGGATTAAGCCCGATTTACATCAGTAAAATGTTCAAGGAAAAGCTCGGCGTCAACTATATCGATTTTTTGACAGAATGCCGGATTGAAAAAGCGAAGACTTTGCTTGCGGATTCCGAAAAAAGCCTGAAGGAAATCACCTTCGAAATCGGGTACCATGAACCGAATTATTTTAGCAAGGTATTCAAAAAAATGTGCGGTATATCGCCGACGGAATATAGGAAAACGCTTTTAAGCAAACAGTGCTGACACAAGTGGAGATGTGAATGGGGAGAGGAATCATGAAAAGAATCCTGATAAAAGCTGCAGCACTCATAATGCTCCTGTCTCTTATGGCCGTACTGTCTGCCTGCGAAGCGGAAAAGGAACCTGCTGCTGTTCCTCCGAAGCCATCGCCAGCTGGCTCAAAATCTGTTGTGGAAGAAAAGATAAAAGTCGGTTTTACAATGGATACTCTTGTAGAGGAACGCTGGCTGAGAGACCGGGAACTGTTCAGGGATGCGGTGCGGGCGCAGGGGGCAGATGTGGAGATTCTAGCTGCTAATGGAGATGACGTGCTGCAGATTGCCCAGGCTGAGTCGTTGATCAGTCAGGGAGTGGATGTGCTTGTAGTTGTACCGCATAATGCGGAAGCCACCGCGACCATCGTCAGAAAGGCGCATATGGCAGGCATCAAGGTCATGGCCTATGACCGGCTTGTGAAAAATGCGGATATTGATATGTACGTGTCTTTTGATAATGAACAGGTTGGCGAGCTGCAGGCCGAAGCAATCACCCTGAGAGTGCCTAAGGGCAGATATGTATATATAGGAGGAGCCATCACGGATAACAACGCCCATCTATTCAAAAAAGGTGTCTTTAACGTGCTTCAGCCATACATCGACCGGGGAGATATCACCGTCGTTTTCGATCAGTGGACGAAGGACTGGACTCCGGCGAATGCCAAGGAAAATATGGTGGCAGCACTGAAGGCGAACAATAATCAGATCGATGCGGTCATCTGTGCAAATGACGCAACTGCCGGCGGCGTAATCGAGGCGCTCGCCGAGCAGGGACTGGCAGGCAAAATCCCGGTCTCCGGCCAGGACGCAGAGCTGGCGGGAGCCCAGCGAATTGTCGAGGGCACTCAAACAATGACAGTCTACAAGCCGCTCCAGGCACTGACACAAAAAGCAGCCGAAATCGCCGTGCAGATGGCGAAAGGCGAGACTGTCGCAATCAACAGGAAAGTCAACAATGGAAAAATAGAAGTCCCATCCGTTTTGCTGCCGCCGATTGCAGTGGACAAGTTGAATATGGATGAGACGATTATTGCCGATGGTTTTCATTCTCGGGAAGAAGTGTATCGGAACGAAAATTGATAGTTTTAAAGACAATTAAGAGTATTTGCTGAGTGGCGTGTCCATTTTGAACTGTAAATTCCCCATTTGTATCCTATCTTTCAGTGGCGCAGGAGCAGATTTGCTGTGTCATTCAGGATATCGACGAATTGAGACAACATATCGGCGAAATTTTTATTATATCGACGAAAAAAAAGAGATATCGACGAAAATCGGTTACATATCGACGAACTGGAAATTATGCAGCGGAATTTCCAATTTTGATAGAGGTGCATCGAGAGGTCTCAGCAATAAAATTTAAACCTTTCCACTATAAAAAGTAAGAAAATTCTCAATCCATTACTTGCTAGTGCCTGGGCATTGAACACTGCGAGACTCTCATGATAGAATGGGTAAGGATGTAAACGTTTTAATACATAGGAGGGGATAGGAATGGTTCAGCCATACAAACACGAGCCTTTCACGAATTTTAAAGAAGAGGCAAACCGTGAAGGATACCTTACAGGATTAAAGACAGTAGAAGGCTATCTTGGCCAGGATTACGACTTGGTGATTGGCGGAGAGAGAATCTCGACTGAAGACAAGATTGTATCTTACAACCCATCCAATAAAGAAGAGGTTATTGGACGCGTTTCTAAAGCAAACCGCGACCTGGCTGAAAAAGCAATGCAGGCTGCTGTTGAAGCGTTCAAGACTTGGAAGAAAGTGAAGCCTGAAACACGTGCAGATGTATTATTCAAGGCTGCTGCCATCATTCGCCGCCGCAAGCATGAGTTCTCAGCGCTTTTAACTAAAGAAGCAGGCAAGCCATGGAACGAGGCGGATGCTGATACAGCTGAAGCGATTGACTTCCTTGAGTACTATGCTCGCCAAATGATTAAAATCAAAGACGGCATGCCAGTAAACAGCCGTCCAAATGAATATAACCGTTATGATTACATTCCTCTGGGAGTGGGAATCATCATTTCTCCATGGAACTTCCCATTGGCGATCATGGCTGGTACAACTGTAGCAGCAATCGTTACGGGTAACACAGTTCTATTGAAGCCAGCTTCTACAACTCCAGTTGTTGCGGCTAAATTCGTAGAAGTTATGGAAGAAGCAGGCCTTCCTGCAGGCGTTCTTAACTTCGTGCCAGGAAGCGGCGCTGAAGTGGGCGACTACCTTGTTGACCACAAAGATACTCGCTTCGTAAGCTTCACAGGTTCACGTGACGTGGGTCTTCGCATTTATGAGCGCGCGTCAAAATTGAACGAAGGCCAGATCTGGCTTAAGCGCGTAATCGCTGAAATGGGCGGAAAAGACACAATGGTTGTCGACAAAGATGCTGATCTTGAATTAGCTGCTCAAGCGATCACTGCTTCAGCTTTCGGCTTCTCAGGCCAGAAGTGTTCTGCATGTTCACGTGCTGTTATCGTTGAAGATGTTTATGACCAGGTTCTTAACCGCGTTGTTGAGCTTACTAACGAACTTAAGCTTGACGATCCAACAGATCAAAGCACATTCATGGGTCCTGTTAACGACCAGGGCGCATTCGACAAGATCATGAGCTACATCGAAATCGGCAAGGAAGAAGGCCGTTTGATGACTGGCGGCGAAGGAGACAGCTCAAAAGGCTACTTCATCAAGCCAACAATCTTTGCTGACCTTGATCCAAATGCAAGAATCATGCAGGAAGAAATCTTCGGACCAGTTGTTGCTTTTGCAAAAGCGAAGGATTTCGATCACGCGCTTGAAATCGCGAACAATACTGAATACGGCCTCACTGGAGCAGTTATCACTCGCAACCGTGAAAACATCCAGAAGGCACGTGAAGATTTCCACGTCGGAAACCTTTACTTCAACCGCGGCTGCACAGGCGCAATCGTAGGTTACCAGCCATTCGGCGGCTTCAACATGTCAGGAACAGATTCAAAAGCTGGCGGACCAGACTATCTGCTTCTGCACATGCAAGCGAAGACAACTTCAGAGATGTACTAATACAGATTGGAATCCCCTTCTCGGAATGAGAGGGGGATTTTTTGTGTTGGGGGAAAGGTGGCCAAATGAAGCCCTCTTGGTGACCAAAAAAGACAGAAGGTGGTGGAAAAAAAGGTCAGCAATGTTCTCTTGCAAGGTGACTTTCAAAATATGAATCACCTTAAAATAGGGCATTTTCACCATTTTTAAAAATTTTTCAGAAAAATTCACCAAATCAATTGCATTTTATAAACTCTGTTATATAATACATATTAGAGTTATTGATACTGTACTATAACAAAAAGAAAGTTTAGCAGTTTAGCAGTTTACTAAAAAACCATTAGGAGGAACGGAAAATGACTCAAGATCGTGTTAAGCAATTGCAGGAAAGCTGGGAATTGGATAGCCGCTGGGCAGGAGTGGAAAGGACATATACAGCAGAGGATGTAATCAAGCTTCGGGGTTCGATCGATATTGAGTACACTCTTGCGCGCCGCGGGGCGGAAAAGCTGTGGAAGCTTGTAAATGAAGAGGATTATGTGAATGCTCTGGGTGCGTTAACTGGAAACCAGGCAGTCCAGCAGGTAAAAGCAGGCTTGAAGGCGATCTACCTGAGTGGCTGGCAGGTTGCGGCAGACGCGAACCTTTCCGGAAATATGTATCCAGATCAAAGCTTGTATCCTGCAAACAGTGTGCCTGCGGTTGTTAAACGGATCAATCAGGCGCTGCAAAGGGCAGACCAAATCACTCATTCTGAAGGCGACAATTCAATTGACTGGTTTGCGCCGATTGTGGCTGATGCAGAAGCTGGATTTGGCGGACAGCTGAACGTATTCGAACTGATGAAGGGCATGATTGAAGCGGGTGCTGCCGGCGTCCACTTTGAAGATCAGCTTTCCTCTGAAAAGAAATGCGGACACCTGGGCGGCAAGGTGCTTTTGCCAACACAGACTGCTGTGCGCAACCTGATTGCGGCGCGCCTTGCGGCTGACGTCATGGGCACACCAACCTTGATTGTTGCCCGTACAGATGCGAATGCAGCAGATTTGATCACGAGCGATGTTGATCCATATGATGCTCCATTCATCACAGGCGAAAGGACGCCGGAAGGCTTTTTCCGCACAAATGCTGGCCTTGACCAGGCGATTTCCCGCGGTCTTGCCTATGCACCATATGCTGATCTAGTCTGGTGTGAAACTTCCGAGCCTAATCTTGATGAGGCGCGCCGTTTTGCAGAAGCGATCCATGCCAGGTTCCCAGGAAAGCTGCTTGCGTACAACTGCTCACCATCATTCAACTGGAAGAAGAAGCTGGATGACGAAACAATCGCGAAGTTCCAGGTTGAGCTTGGCAAGATGGGCTACAAGTTCCAATTCGTTACTTTAGCTGGCTTCCATGCGTTGAATCACAGTATGTTTGAGCTGGCGCGCGGCTATAAGGAGCGAGGCATGGCTGCCTACTCCGAACTGCAGCAGGCGGAATTTTCAAGCGAGCAGCATGGCTACACGGCAACACGCCACCAGCGTGAGGTTGGAACTGGATACTTTGATGAGGTTTCAATGGTCATTTCCGGCGGAACTTCCTCAACCACTGCGCTAAAAGGCTCTACCGAAGCGGAGCAGTTTACTGCCTCCTAATAAAGGGTTTTCCTCCGCCGCGTCCGGCTGGGCGTACTGCCGGCACGGCTGGAGTTTTGCCATAATGATTTTTTCACCTTGCATTCTCCTATTTGCTTGCCTTCTCTTCCAAAGCCGAAGAGAAGGTTTTTTTTGGCTAATAATAAAGGGGGAATTCTTCGGGAATTTCCCCTTTATTAACTAATGCATAAGGGCAGCTACGCCTCTGTCACCGCCCTTAATGGCTTGCCAATCGGCGAGTTTTCTTTAGCTAAAAAGGGTAAGCTTAAACTGGCACAGTCTTTTAGGCAAATACATACAAAATAGTATTGAGACGGAGGTGATTGGATGGGCAACAGCAAATTGGATGACTATTTGCAGCAGGGCATCCATGGGGCGAAGCAGACGAAGCCTGATGAAAGAAGGCGGTATCTTACAACGCTCCGCGAAAGAGTTGTCATTGCGCTGACGCAGTCGGAGGTGCTGGGTAAAGGAGTCGAGCCGGAGGTCCTGAAGCTGATGGATGAAAACCTGCAGGCTCACCTCTATTTGAACGGCCACATCTCATATAGCTATTTATCGAAATACATCAAGGAAGCTGAAAAAAGGGACATCGAATTCACGATTGTCACCAACAAGGATTATGATTCGGAGCTGGGACTTGTCCTGGCGCATCACCATGCGATCGATAAAGAGGAAATCTACCTTTCGAAGAAGCCGGTTGTGACACCAGTACAGACGGGTGAGAAGAAAGGGTTCTTTTCGGGACTTGGGAAATGGTTTAAGAAAGGGTAAGGAGCTGCCAGCGTTGCAGCTCCTGTTTCATTTAGCGTGCTTATTTAAAAAGCGTATAAATTTTTGCTGTGCTTTTTCACTGGAGATCATCTTTTTCACCCGGAGCGTACTTTGCAAATAGGCTCTGACATGCCGGTTAACAAAAAATAATCGGCGGTATTTCTCATCTTCATAGATATCCCGGAACCATAGATGCTCTCTCAGCGTATCGATATTCTTATCAATTTTTCTGGTGTTCAAAGTAGTGGATAGGCCAGTGGATAAAGAAACATTTCCGATTAACTCTAATAGGAAATTTAATATCATCGAAATAGCTCCTCGCTAACGGGCAGTCAGGGATTGTATAAGCTTGTTCAATTCTTTTGAAACCTTGTAACAAGAGTTTTCGTTACATAGCACCTGTTGAACCGGGTTATAGCTTAGTTTTTCAGAAGTTTGCTCTTTGCTGTACTCCTTCATACTGTCAGATGTTTTTAGGGTGATACTGATGGCTTGATTGTCTTCTGCACCAGGTACCTTTTTAGTGTCTGTTATATATGATAATAATTCTTTAGGGCTGATGACAGTGAGGTTCTTATCGCCGGAATTTATATAGACCTGATCCACGATTCCGAATTCCGTACCGAACAATTCATTTATTTTAACTTCAATATCAGATTTCAATGGAGATGGATCGCTGCAGGCTGACAGGAAAAGAAAGGTGATAGCAAAAAAGAATTTTTTCATCATTTACCTCATTTTCTTATTATATTTTCCCTGCATAGTTATTTCTCTATATATGGCATTCTTTCCTGCGATCCTCCCCGACTCATGTTAAAATAGTACAAATGGCAAGGCTTGTATTGCTTTAAAGTGCGGAACTTTGCTATGATCAATATTATTGTTTTTTCAGAAAAAGGGGTTAAAATCCCCGCTGATGGACGTTTCAGTTACTTATGGAGGTGCTTTTATGTCAAGGATTTCTGTCGATCAGGTGAAGCATGTGGCGCACCTGGCGAGATTGGCGATCACGGAGGAGGAAGCCAATACATTTACGAAGCAGCTGGACAGCATCATTTCGTTCGCTGAGCAGCTGAATGAGCTTGATACAACGAATGTGGAGCCAACTGCACATGTGCTTGAAATAAAGAATGTCATGCGCGAGGACCGTTCACAGCAAGGTCTGCCGCGCGAGGAAGTTTTAAAGAATGCGCCTGAACATCAGGATGGGCAGATCAAAGTACCGGGAATCATGGAGTAGGAGGATGGACGATGAGCTTGTTTGAACATAAGATTTCGGAGCTTCACGAGCTTTTACATAAAAGAGACCTCAGCGTTTCCGACCTGGTTGACCAGTCGTATAAACGAATCGGCGAGGTTGAAGGCAAGGTTCAGGCTTTTTTAACACTGGATGAAGAAAATGCAAGAGCTGCAGCTAAGGCGCTGGATGATAAAGCGATCCAAAACGCACCGGCCGGCAAACTGTATGGCATGCCGATTGGCATCAAAGACAATATCGTTACGAAGGGCTTGCGCACGACCTGTGCGAGCAAGATTCTTGAAAACTTCGATCCAATTTACGATGCGACAGTGATTCAGAAGCTGAAGCAGGCGGAAACGGTCACAATCGGAAAGCTGAACATGGACGAGTTTGCGATGGGTTCTTCGAATGAGAACTCTGGTTTCCAGAAGACATTCAACCCGTGGAACCTTGAGACGGTACCAGGCGGGTCTTCAGGCGGTTCGGCTGCATCTGTTGCGGCTGGAGAAGTGCTATTTTCACTTGGCTCTGACACAGGCGGATCCATCCGTCAGCCGGCTTCCTTCTGCGGCGTTGTCGGCATGAAGCCTACCTATGGCCTAGTATCCCGTTTTGGACTTGTTGCATTTGCGTCATCTCTTGACCAAATTGGTCCGATCACGCGCAATGTTGAGGACAATGCCTTCTTGCTAAAAGCAATCGCAGGGCACGATGAAATGGATTCTACTTCTGCAAAAGTGGACATCCCCGACTATGTAAGCTCTTTGACTGGTGATGTAAAAGGCTTGCGTATCGCTGTGCCGAAGGAGTATATCGGTGAGGGTGTAAGTGAAGAGGTTCGCAAATCGGTGCTCGATGCACTTGCTGTACTTGAGAAACAGGGCGCTACATGGGAAGAAGTATCCCTACCGCATTCGAAATATGCATTGGCTACATATTATCTGCTTTCTTCATCTGAAGCATCTGCCAACCTGGCTCGCTTCGATGGCGTCCGTTATGGCTACAGGACCCCGAATGCCGAGAACTTGATTGATATGTACAAAAAGACTCGTGCGGAAGGCTTTGGCGATGAAGTGAAGCGCCGTATCATGCTTGGGACGTTTGCGCTTAGCTCAGGCTACTACGATGCTTATTATAAAAAAGCACAGAAGGTCCGCACGCTGATCAAGCAGGACTTTGAGAATGTTTTTGAAAAATACGATGTGATCGTTGGACCGACAACACCAACTCCAGCGTTCAAAATAGGCGAGAACATCGCTGATCCATTGACAATGTATGCAAATGATATTTTAACAATCCCGGTTAACCTTGCAGGTGTACCAGCGATTTCCGTTCCATGCGGATTTGCACAGGGACTGCCGCTAGGACTGCAGATCATTGGCCGTCATTTTGATGAAAGCACAGTATACAAGGTTGCCCATGCATTCGAGCAGGCAACAGAATTCCATAAACAACAACCTGAGCTGTAAAGGGGTGAAAAACGATGAAGTTTGAAACGGTAATTGGCCTTGAGGTCCATGTTGAATTAAAAACAGATTCGAAAATCTTTTCGGCGAGCCCGAACCATTTTGGTGCTGAGCCGAATACAAATACAACCGTAATCGACCTTGGCTATCCAGGCGTACTGCCGGTCGTGAACAAGAAGGCAGTCGAATACGCTATGAAAGCCGCTATGGCATTGAACTGCGAAGTCGCTGAGCATACAAAGTTTGACCGCAAGAACTACTTTTATCCGGATAACCCGAAGGCTTACCAGATTTCCCAGTTTGATAAGCCAATCGGCGAACATGGCTGGATTGAGATCGAGGTAAACGGCTATAAGAAGAAAATCGGGATTACCCGGATCCATATGGAAGAGGATGCTGGCAAGCTGACGCATGGGAATGGCTACTCCCTCGTTGACTACAACCGCCAGGGAACACCACTTGTGGAGATCGTATCGGAGCCCGATATAAGCACGCCGGATGAGGCGTATGCCTACTTGGAAAAACTGAAGTCGATTATCCAGTATACAGGTGTATCGGACTGCAAGATGGAGGAGGGATCCCTCCGCTGTGACGCAAATATTTCCATCAGGCCTGTTGGCCAGAAGGAGCTTGGCACAAAAACGGAGCTTAAGAACCTGAACTCCTTTAACTTTGTCCGCAAAGGGCTGGAGTATGAAGAAAAGCGCCAGGAACAGGAAATCCTTGCGGGCCGTGAAATCCAGCAGGAAACGCGCCGCTTTGATGAAGCGACCAATACGACGCTGCTTATGCGTGTAAAAGAAGGTTCCGATGACTATCGTTATTTCCCGGAACCCGACCTGCCTGACCTTTATATCGATGAAGAGTGGAAGGCGAGAGTCCGTGCGGAAATCCCCGAGCTTCCAGACCAGCGCAAAAAGCGATACGTCGAGGAAATGGGATTGCCAGCATACGACGCGGAGGTATTAACTGTTTCTAAGGAAATGGCTGATTTCTTCGAAGCTGCTGTCATAGCGGCTGCCGATCCAAAGCAGGCATCCAACTGGCTGATGGGTGAATTCTCTGCTTATCTGAAGGCTGAATCAAAGGAACTTCACGAAACAGCGCTGACACCTGAGGCGCTGGCCGGGATGATCAAGCTGATTGAAAATGGAACGATCTCCTCTAAGATCGCGAAGCAGGTCTTCAAGGAATTAGTCGAGAACGGCGGAAACCCTGAGCAAATCGTCAAGGAAAAAGGACTTGTCCAGATTTCCGACGAAGGCGCGCTGCTTAAGATTATTTCCGAAATCCTTGATGCGAACCCGCAATCTGTGGACGATTTTAAAGGCGGTAAGGATAAGGCGAAGGGCTTCCTAGTGGGTCAGATCATGAAAGCGACGAAAGGCCAGGCGAACCCGCCATTAGTAAACAAATTGCTTGTTGAAGAGTTGAATAAAAGATAATAGTTGAAGCAAAGGGCTGACGGATTCATCCGTCAGCCTTTTTTGTGCCTCAGCTAGAAATAAGCAATATGTCGACATAAATTTTCGACATGATATTTCCCGGGAAAGATAAAGTATAGAATTTTCAGTTATTTAACCATTCGACAAATTCTCTTGAGGAAGCATCTTTCGATAAAATTCTTAACTAGATGGTTTTATATTCTCTAAGGTTTATATTCTCATTTTAAAAATATCCGCAAACGTTTGCATAAAATATGAAAGCGTGTTATTTTAATATAACAATCAAAATATAAATCAGAAATTGATAGAGAAGGCTGTTTTGAAATCTACAGAAAATGTATTTTGGATTCAAATGAAAGCCTATACATCAAGGGAGTGGACACTATGAAGAAGTTTTTATCTTTCGATTTCTGGCAGAAGTTCGGTAAAGCGCTGCTTGTTGTCGTAGCGGTTATGCCAGCTGCCGGAATCATGATTTCACTTGGGAAATTGGTCGGAATGACCGCTTCTGACATCGTTTTTCTGCAAACGATTGCACGAATCTTAGAAGACATAGGCTGGGCAATCATCACGAACCTGCATATCCTGTTTGCGGTAGCCATCGGGGGATCATGGGCTAAGGAGCGTGCTGGCGGTGCCTTCGCAGCGCTGATTGCTTTTATCCTGATTAACCGGATTACCGGAGCTATTTTTGGTGTAAGCGGTGATATGCTTGCAAATCCGGAAGCAACTGTTAAGTCCCTGTTTGGGCAAGAGTTAATTGTAAAGGATTATTTTACCTCAATCCTTGGGGCTCCTGCACTGAATATGGGTGTGTTCGTCGGGATCATCGCTGGTTTCCTTGGGGCTAATCTGTTCAACAAGTTCTATAATTATGATAAGCTTCCAAACTCACTTTCTTTCTTTAACGGTAAGCGTTTTGTACCATTCGTTGTAATTGGCGGTTCAGTTGTTGTTGCGCTGATTCTGTCACTTGTATGGCCATTCATCCAGGGTCTGTTGAATGACTTTGGCCAGTGGATTGCAACTTCACGCAACACGGCGCCAATTATCGCGCCATTCATTTTCGGTGCCTTAGAACGTTTGCTATTGCCATTCGGTCTGCACCATATGCTGACAGTTCCAATCAACTATACGGAGCTTGGCGGCACGTATAAAATCCTGACTGGTTCAGGCGCTGGCTCAATCGTTGCCGGACAGGATCCGCTATGGCTTGCGTGGATTGCTGACTTGAACAACTTCCTTGCAGCCGGCGATACTGCCAGCTACGAGAAGCTATTGAATGATGTGACACCAGCCCGCTTTAAAGTAGGGCAAATGATTCTTTCTACTGCTGCGTTGATTGGTATCGCGCTTGCGATGTACCGCAATGTTGACCCTGATAAGCGCACAAAATATAAATCGATGTTCCTTTCTGCTGGTCTGGCTGTATTTTTAACAGGTGTAACTGAACCAATCGAATTCATGTTCATGTTCGCAGCACCAGTATTGTATGTCGTCTACGCGGTGATGACAGGTCTTGCATTTGCTATTGTTGACCTCATTCACATTCGTGTACACTCTTTCGGTTTTATCGAATTGATTACTAGAACACCGATGATCATCAAAGCTGGCCTATGGTTGGACCTTGTGAACTTTGCGATCGCATGTTTAGTGTTCTTCGGCTTAAACTATGGGGTAGCGAACTTCATGATCAAGAAATTCAACTTCCCGACTCCAGGCCGCAATGGCAACTATATCGAGGATGAAGCAGGTTCTGCTGCTGCCGGCTCTGCAGTGAAGAAGGATTCAATCGCTCCTGCGCTGATTGAACTTTTAGGCGGAAGCGGGAATATTGAAGACGTTGATGCATGTATGACCCGTCTGCGTGTAACGGTAAAAGACCCTTCGGCTGTTGCTAGTGAGCAGGAGTGGAAGAGCAATGGAGCACTTGGACTGATTGTGAAGGATAAAGGAGTCCAGGCAATTTACGGACCAAAAGCTGACGTATTGAAGTCAGACATCCAAGACCTTTTAGGAGCGTAAAAAATGAAGCTACTGACGTTGAATTGCCATTCATGGCAGGAAGACAACCAGCTTGAAAAAATAAAAATCCTCGCTGAGACAATTGCAGCAGAAGGCTATGATGTCATTGCCCTGCAGGAAGTCAGCCAGCGGGTTGATTCACCGCTTGTAAACGGAGCGATCCGCGAAGATAACTTTGCCCTCGTTCTTGTCGAAGAGCTTCGCAAGCTGGGTGCTGCGGATTATTCCTTTACATGGGATTTTGCCCATATCGGCTATGAAGTGTATGAAGAAGGCCTGGCGATTTTGACGAAGCATAGAATTGAAGAAGAGTATTCTTTCTTCGTATCTCGTGGACAAGACCAGAGCTATTGGAAGACACGAAAGATTATCGGATCGAAAATTGATGTTGAAGGGCAGCTGGTGTCCTTTTACTCCTGTCATCTCGGGTGGTGGCAGGATGAAGAGGAGCCGTTCAAGGAACAGGCCGACGCACTTCTGGAGCAGATTAATAGGGATGGAGCATACTTTTTAATGGGTGACTTCAATAACGCGGTCTCCGTTCGCGGCGAAGGCTATGATTACATCATTGATAAAGGGCTGCATGATACCTATGAACTTGCTGAGGAAAAGGATTCTGGTGTGACGATTGCCGGAAGTATCGCTGGCTGGGATGACAATAATCATGATTTGAGGATTGACTTGATTCTTGCTGGCCACCCTGTGATGCCGAAGTACTCAAGGGTTATTTTTAACGGTAAAAATAAACCGGTTGTCTCGGACCATTTCGGGGTGGAAGTGGAGATTTAGGCTGGCTGGCTGAGGTGGAGCTGGAAATTTACTCGTGAAATTTCCAATTCGTCGATATCCTGCTGGTTTTCGTCGATATAATTGAAATTTCGTCGATATAATATTTTTTCGTCGATATATTTAAAAATTCGTCGATATATTGTAGATTTTCGTCGATATAGCACGGAGTGGCCAGAAATAGCTGGTGACTTGAAAGCTTGATTCTTGCTTTAAACAAAAAAGACCCTTTAGCGGGGTCTTTTTTGCATATTATAAGCCTTTGATGTCATACTTTTCTGAATCTCCACGTGGAACAATAGCAATCTAGGGCCGGAACTGAAATTTTTATTGATTATGATCCTCCAGTGCTTTTATCAAAAGTTCCTTGTCTTCGAAGGTTTGGATCAAGCTTGTGCTGCTGAGAAGGTAATAGACTGGCGCTGTGGCGGCGGTGATCTCTGGGTATTGTTTCTTAATATCCTCGAGTCCTATGTAGAAATGGTAGGAATCGAGTGTGTTTATTAGATCGCTTGGAAGGTCGTATTCTAGTTCGCCCCCTCTAGGTACGATTGCCAATACGGATCGTTTGCCAGCCTGCTTTGATAAAAAGTCTATAAATGGGATTCGTTTGTCCTCTACGTGAAGCTTTAAATAATAAGTGCTGTAGTTTTTACCCCATTCGGCGTTGATTTTATAATAAAACGCCTGGTTTGGGTGTGTGGAATAGCTTGTAGGGATGGTGAAGGTGTTCCCAGTCTCACTCTTTTTTTCTAAACCAGGAATCGTATTCCATTGGCTGATTGTGATTTTCTTAGGCTGCTCTCCGCCAGGAAAGGAAACGTTGAGCTGCTGTAATGATTCCACCTTGGCCCCGGGGATATCCAGCATTAATTTAACAGGCTCCTCAGCTTTTACCTTTGTGCCGTTCCATTTATACGTGCCGGTGACAGCTTCGATCTGCTTGCCATCAACAGTGACTGCTGGAATCGGCGGTTTTTCTTCGGTATACAATTTATACACATCGATGATGAAAAGGATTAGCATGAGCAGGAATGCAACCGTTCCGTAGGTTATGATTTTCTTTTTAATAATCGGTGGCCCCCTAAAATTTCTTTTTACTAAATATTCCATAGGATATGTCGAAACTCCTGTAAAAATAACAAAAATACAGTGCCCGCCGGGATGGTGGGCACTGCTGTAAGTTTATGAATTCAAGTTTTTAATACTTAAGTCAAATTCTCTATCAATCTCAGCGTTTGGTCTGTAGGTAAACAAGCTGACAATGTAGGAAACGATCAGGTTAATGATGAAGCCTGGAACGATTTCGTACATGACGTCGCTAAGGCCCAGTTTGCTCCAGATGATAACGGTCAGAGTACCGGCAACCATACCCCAGATTGCGCCCCAGTTGGTCATTTTTCTCCAGTAGAGACTCAACAGGATGACTGGCCCGAACGCTGCACCGAAGCCTGCCCAAGCATATGCAACAAGTCCAAGAATCGTATCGTTCTGCACCCATGCGAGAGCAGCGGCGATGACTGCAACGGCAAGCACTGCCATGCGCCCGAAAAATACATATTGCTTGTCGGTTCCATCTTTCTTTAAAAGAACCTTATACAAGTCCTCGGTCAAAGCACTGGATGTAACGATCAGCTGCGAGGAAATCGTGCTCATGATTGCCGCTAATACGGCTGCAAGCATAAAGCCGGCGAACAGAGGATGGAAGAAAATTTGTCCTAGTTCAATGAAAACAGCTTCGGGATTTCCAAGTTTAATTTCCGGATTCTGCGCAAAGAATGCAAGACCGATCAGCGCTGTGAAAATCGTTCCGATCAGGGAGAAAATCATCCAGCTCATCCCGATTCGTCTGGCGCTCTTTGTTTCTTTTACCGTCGTGATCGCCATAAAGCGGACGATGATGTGCGGCTGCCCGAAGTAGCCAAGTCCCCATGCGGCAGCGGAGATGATGCCCAGGAAAGTCGTGCCTTTAAATAAATCGAGCAAGGCAGGGTCGATGGCACGGATTGTGTCAAACGTTTCTGCAGGGCCGCCTGTTTTCCCAAATCCCAAGATTGGAACGAGCAGGAGGGCGAGCAGCATCATAAGCCCCTGGATAAAGTCAGTGTAGCTTACTGCCAGGAAGCCGCCGAACAATGTGTATGCTACAACTACAGCTGACACTAGCAGAAGGCCAGTATGGTAATCAAGGTCAAAGGAGCTTTGGAAGAAAACTGCCCCGGCTACCATTCCGGATGATACGTAAAATGTGAAGAATAATAAAATAACAATTCCTGATACAATACGAAGGAGCTTCGTGTTGTCTTTAAACCGGTTTTCAAGATAGCCTGGAATTGTGATCGAGTCATTGGCTACATGAGTGTAAGAACGCAAGCGAGGCGCAACGAGCAGCCAGTTTAGGTAAGCACCGACTGTAAGCCCGATTGCAATCCATGCATCAGCTAAACCGCTTACATAAATTCCCCCAGGAAGCCCCATCAGAAGCCATCCGCTCATGTCAGCGGCGCCGGCGCTCAAGGCTGTTACCGCAGGCCCCAGTGAACGGCCGCCCAGCATGTAATCCGTCAGATTGCTTGTCTTTTTGTAGGAATACCAGCCGATATACAGCATCGCGGCCATGTAAATCCCGATCGAAATTAACTGAAAAGCCTCATTCGACATAATTTCTCCCCCTTTGTTATAGCGAAAAATCAATTAAGAAAGTATTGCTAATACATATAATATTCTAACATTTCAAACGTAGGATGAACAATTACTTTTTAACTAAAAAATATTATCCTAATAATAGTAATTTGCTTTATTGAAATATTTAAAATAGGAAAAGCCAGAGACAAAAGTCCCTGGCAGTAAAACATAATTTAATAGACTCTTTTTGGCGGAATCCGATCCTTCTTGACCTTTTTGTCATTGATTTTAGGTTCCGTTCGATCCAAAAAACTTATTATGTTAGAACGATGCAGGAAAAACAATAATAAAATGAATAAGACAAATAAGATCGGTTCATATTTTTCCGCATGGAAGAATGAATATAAGAGCATGGTGAAACCAACTGAAATTGAACCCATGAACACATATTTTGTCACGAAAATGACGGTAAAGAAGGTCAGGTAGACGGCTAAAAACATGCCTAGATCGACGATGATCAGCGCGCCCGCCGTTGTCGCGATCGCTTTTCCGCCGCGGAAACCGGCAAAAATCGGGAAGCAATGGCCGATGACAGCAATCAATCCTGTGTAGAGCGGATTGACCGGTACCTCCAGGAGCAGTGGCAGTGACGCCGCAAGCATCCCTTTCGCGACATCGATCAGCAGGACGGTGATGGCCGCCCGCTTGCCCATTACCCTTAACGTGTTGGTGGCACCCGGATTTTTGCTGCCGTGGTCCCTTATATCGACATTGAAAAAGTACTTCCCGACCAGTAAAGCCGTCGGAATCGATCCGATCAAGTAGGAAGCGAATAGAATCAACCAGGTCATAGAATCACCCTTTTTTCTCGTTAATAGATTTTATTCAGAGATCACAGATGTAATTCAGTTAAAATCGGAAACCTTTTGTGAGGATTGAACGTCTAATTTCTTAGCAGACAAACCTGGAGGGGTTTCCAAATTATGTAATTAATCTCTCTGTGTTATTGTAAAAAAGAAATGGTGTGAATGGAAGCATTTTTAGAAAAATAGAATAGTTAGCAATATATATTCTTTAATATTAGGCCGTTTCCCTTTGGCAAAATGCGAGAAAGTGGTTTATGATATATCCGGTGAAGATATTCATCTGGATAATTGCCTGGCTGAAAGTTTTGGGCTATGATGTAAAATGATGGAATTTAAAACCATATTAAGTAGGATGATGGGTATGAAAAGAGCAAGAATAATTTATAATCCAACCTCAGGGCGTGAAATTTTCAAGAAGAGCCTTGCGGAAGTTTTGGAAAAGCTTGAGAAAGCTGGATATGAGACATCCTGCCATGCGACAACGGGGGAAGGCGACGCTACGAAGGCGGCACGGATTGCTGTTGAGCGCCGTTATGATCTTGTGATTGCTGCGGGCGGAGATGGCACGATTAATGAGGTAGTCAATGGAATTGCCGAGCAGGATTACCGTCCGAAGGTGGGAGTCATCCCTGTTGGAACCACGAATGACTTTGCTCGTGCGCTCCATATTCCGCGCGATATCGATGCGGCGGTTGACATCATTGTAAGAGGGGAAACGATTCCGGTGGATGTTGGCAGGATCAATGATAAATATTTTATAAATATCGCTGGCGGCGGCAGGCTGACGGAGCTGACCTATGAAGTTCCAAGCAAGCTGAAAACCGTCCTTGGCCAGCTCGCTTATTATTTAAAAGGAATGGAAATGCTTCCGTCCATCCGGGCTTCCGAAGTGAGCATCGAGTATGACGGAAAGCTGTTTGAAGGCGAAGCGATGATGTTCCTTGTCGGCCTGACGAATTCAGTCGGCGGCTTCGAGAAACTGGCTCCAAATTCTTCGATCAATGACGGTCTGTTCTCGCTGCTGATTCTGAAAAAGACAAACCTTGCCGATTTTATCAGGATTGCTTCACTCGCTGTCCGCGGTGAGCACATCCATGATCCAAACGTCATCTATACACAGGCGAACCGGATCAAGGTGCATGCAAAGGAACATGTCCAGCTGAACCTCGATGGAGAATATGGCGGAAACCTGCCAGCGGAATTCGAGAACCTGTTCAGGCACATCGAAGTCTTCGTGCCGCTGAATGAAATCAGGCCGGAAGACCGGCCGGAAAACCTTGAATTGAATTTTAAAGCAGAATAACGTGTTAAAGCCGCTCCGTTTTGGGGCGGTTTTTTTGATTAAAAAGTGAATAATTTTGACAGCCGGCATGGGATAAATTGTTTGAGGCGGAAATGGAGCAACTAATTTGGCTTCTAGTTGCCTGGCAGCAGTTGGAAAACGGTGGTAGAAGTAAACTAAAGGGCTTCTAGTTGCCTGGTAGCAGGTGGAAACCGGATGTGGAGGTAAACTAAAGGGCTACTGGATGCCTTGCAGCAGGTGGAAACCGGATGTGGAGGTAAACTAGAGGGCTTCTGGATGCCTTGCAGCACGTGGAAACCAGGTAGTGGAGGTAATCTATAGTTTTTCTAGTGCCTAGCTTCATGTGAAGACCAGAGGCGGAGGTAAATAAGGGGCAGATGCCACAGTAGCTGGTGCAAATCAGTGATGGAGGTAATTTAAAAGGCTTTAAAGGCCTGGCAGCAGGCACCCTCTGCCTAATAAAGCCTGAATTATCTTTAAGAAAGAATTTAGTCTGTCCACAATGGTTAAAAACATATTATTAATGTGTAAAATTTGCCTGCAAAACATAAATGGAAGAAAATAAGAGATATCAGGCAAGATAATATTATGAAGGGTGTGGATACATAATGGGGAAGGCGTTAATCAATATCGACTATACGTATGATTTTGTGGCGGATGACGGGGCGCTGACTTGCGGTGAGCCGGGACAGCAGATTGAAGAGAAGCTGGTTGGCATTACGCAGGACTTCATCAAGAATGGCGATTATGTGGTTTTTGCGATTGATGTCCATGATGAGGGTGATGAGTTCCACCCGGAAACGAAGCTGTACCCGCCTCATAATATCCGCGGCACAAAGGGAAGGGATTTGTACGGCAGCCTTCAGGCGGTATTTGAGGAAAATAAGCATCTGGATCATGTGAATTACATCGATAAAACGAGGTATTCAGCTTTTGCCGGTACGGACCTTGAAATAAAATTGCGTGAGCGTGGCATTAAGGAAGTGCATCTAGTCGGGGTTTGCACCGATATTTGCGTCCTGCACACTGCGGTGGATGCTTATAATAAAGGATTTAAGGTTATTGTGTATAAGGAGGCAGTTGCTTCATTTGACCCTGTCGGCCATGAATGGTCGCTTCGCCATTTCGAAAGCTCGATCGGCGCAGAGGTGAAGTAATCATGAACAGGAACGACAATGGCAGGAAACTTGGAGGTTTTTGGATGAGCACGAAATTTAATGATGACAGCTTGATGCTGCATACGGATTTATATCAAATCAATATGATGGAAACTTACTGGCGGGACGGCGTCCATAATCGCCGCGCGGTTTTTGATTTATTTTTCCGTAAGCTTCCCTTTGGCAATGGCTATGCGATTTTCGCTGGGCTGGAAAAAATCATCAGCTATATTGAGAATTTTGGTTTTACCGAGGACGACATTCAATATTTACGTGAGGAAGAGAAGTATGATGAGGAGTTCCTTGCGTTTTTGAAGGAGCTTCGTTTTACCGGAACGATCCGTGCGATGCAGGAGGGTGAGATTGTCTTTGCCAATCAGCCGCTGATTCGGGTCGATGCTCCGCTTGCAGAGGCGCAGCTGGTTGAGACTGCTCTTTTAAATATCGTGAACTACCAGACGCTCATTGCCACAAAGGCATCACGGATCAAGCAGGTTGTGAAGGATGAAATCGCGATGGAATTTGGATCTCGCCGGGCGCATGAAATGGATGCAGCGCTCTGGGGGACTCGGGCGGCATACATCGGAGGCTTTGATGCGACAAGCAATGTCCGTGCCGGCAAGCTGTTCGGCATTCCGATTTCAGGAACGCATGCACACTCGATGGTCCAAGCGTACAAGGATGATTATCTTGCTTTTAAAAAATACGCAGAGACGCACAAGGACTGTGTTTTCCTTGTTGATACGTATGATACCTTGAGGTCGGGGGTCCCAAATGCGATTCGCGTTGCTAAAGAGTTCGGCGATAAGATCAATTTTATCGGCATCCGCCTCGACAGCGGTGACCTTGCTTATCTATCCAAGGAAGCGCGCCGCATGCTGGATGAGGCAGGATTTAAGGATGCTAAAATTGTGGCATCGAGCGACCTTGACGAGTACACGATTATGAACCTGAAAGCCCAGGGTGCTAAAATCGATACCTGGGGAGTTGGCACGAAGCTGATCACAGCCTATGACCAGGCTGCGCTTGGTGCGGTATATAAGCTTGTTTCGATTGAGAGAGCAGACGGCACGATGGAGGATACAATCAAGATTTCTTCCAACCCGGAAAAGGTCACAACGCCTGGCATTAAAAGGGTTTACCGAATTATTAACAAAAGCAATAATCGCTCTGAAGGTGACTACATCACGCTTGAGGATGAAAACCCGCAGGCGGAAAAGCGCCTGAAGATGTTCCATCCGGTCCACACCTTCATCAGCAAATTCGTCACGAATTTCGATGCGAGGGAACTGCATCATGACATCTTTAAAGAAGGGAAGCTTGTGTATACTCAGCCGAGCCTGGATGAAATCAGATCCCATTCTAAATATTGTCTTGGGGTGCTGTGGGAGGAATATACACGCATGCTGAATCCCGAGGAATACCCGGTTGACCTCAGCCAGAAGTGCTGGGACAATAAAATGCGCAATATAGAAGAAGTAAAAGCGAAAGTCATGGAAATGACCGGCGAAAATAAATAAATATAAGGCTGCTTTCCAATGTTTTTTGGCAGGCAGCCTTTTATTTTTTTAGGAAAGATTTTTCCGAAAGTGTTTAATCTGTTTCGGCAAAGGGTAAAAGATATTGGTTTATGCTGTCTAAAAAACTTTTTGTTTATATAAATTCAATATTTTACAAAGAATATTTACATATCTGTTTTAAGTGAGTATGGGGGAAAGACTATGGAAGAGACTAAGTCTGTTCGAATAGGTGATATCGATATCCAGTGGGACCTGGACAAAGGCCAATTGCAATTTGATGGCGGGGATGTCGTCCTATTCTGGATTGGTACGGCGATGAAGGATTTTTTCGATACGATTGAAGAAATTTCGGGTGAAGAAGCGTCAAACGTTGTGTTTGAAGCGACCGGGTTTCGCCAGGGGATCGTGATTGGTGAATATTTTGAGGAAATGAAGCATGTCAAGGCAGAAGAAGCTGCTAAAATGCTCGCGAATATGTATGCAGCTGCGGGCTGGGGAAAAGTGACGGTCAGGGACTTCTGTTTTGAGGATAAGTCAGCGAAAATGGAGCTTAGAGACAGTTGGGAAACGAAAATCAATATCGCGCAGGGGAAAAGGAAGGGTACGAATTTTATTCCGGCGCATTTCGCAGGAGTCATCAGCGGTCTGTTTGGCACGAACATTTGGTATCGAGTTGTGCAGGATCAAGTTGAGGGGCATGAATACAGTATTGTCGAATATTACCCTTCTGAGGTGACAGTCTCCCAAAATATTCGGGAGCTTGCCAAGAAGGAGGAAGAGCAGCAAATACAGCAGCTGGAAAAGCTGGCTGATGAGAAAACCAGCGAATTGAAGGAGCTTATTGAGAAGCTGTCCTCTCCGATTATCCCTGTGCTTGAAGGGATTGTCGTCGTGCCGCTGATTGGGGCGTATGATGAAGACCGGGGAGATAAGCTCGTGGTGAACACGCTCAATAATCTGCCAGCGTATAAGGCGAACTATCTCGTGCTGGATTTGACCGGCTTGGATCAGAACCTAGGGGCTCATACCGTCAGCATGATCGAGAAAATTGCCACAGCCGCATCCCTGATTGGGACAACAACCATCCTGGTCGGAATATCAGCCGAACTCGGGATCCAAATCACTCAATCAGCCATTAATCTATCCCGATTCGACTGCTTCCAGACCCTCCAGCACGGCATCCACTTCGCCCTCGGCCAGAGCGGAAGAGAAATCATCTAGGAGCAAGGGGACGTACCTGCTGCTTCCGATTGAAGCGCGGGGAAGCAGGGGGACGTATCTAGTGCTTCCATTTTAAATTGGAACAAAAACCCATCTGAAAAAGAAGCAGAGGGTACGTCCCTGTGTGTATAGGCATTTGCCTATGCACTTTTTTTATTTCTAAAGCTGTCGTTCTGGAAAGGAATTTGGCGACTTGCAAAGAATTAGTAGTATACTAATTTTTTTACTAAGGGTGTTTTCCATATGAATGAACAAGGGAAGCGGGTTGACTACGAACAATTTATTCCAAGAGAAAGCGGCTTTATTTTTAAGTTCGTGAAAAAGGATGGGCAATTCATTCATACTTTTATCGAAGGTAAATTGATTGAGAAATTGGGACTTACACCTGAATGTGTTAAAGGAAAATCATTGATGGATTTTCTTCCTCCAGAGCAGGCGATCCGAAAGGAAGCTTTTTATGAAAAAGCCTGGAATGGGGATAATGTGAATTATGAAGGAAGCTTTGGCGGTGTGCATTATCTAGCCATCCTGCACGCGACCCGGAGAGGTTCCCAGACTGTAGAGGTTATTGGTACTGCCATTGATATCACTAGGGAAAAAGAAAGGGAACGGCAGATACAGCAAATGGAGAAGCTCTCCATGGTGGGGGAGCTCGCGGCAGGCATTGCGCATGAGATCCGGAATCCGCTTACTTCAATTAAGGGATTTGCGAAAATCGTAAAGGAAAGTGTGGAAACTCCGCAGTTAAGGCAATACCTTGATATCATGCTGGAGGAAATGGATCGGATCAATAGCATCGTTAACGAATTTATGTTCATATCTAAGCCGTATGAGAATGTGAACTTTCAGCCAGTCAATCTGAGTAAGCTTATGCAGCATTGCATCCAGTTTATGGAGCCGCAGGCGATTTTAAAGAGCATTAAGGTCGATTTTCGTTTTGATAAAGAAATGATTGTGGTTTGTGATTCCAATCAGATCAAACAAGTGCTGATCAATCTTTTGCAAAATGCGATTGAAGCGACAGATAATAGCGGACACCACATTGCTGTGGCCCTGGAGGAAGTCAGTTTAAATACCATTATGATTATTATTAAGGATAAGGGCTGCGGCATCTCTGAAAGCAGGCATAAGAGGCTGTTTGAGCCGTTCTATTCAACAAAAGAAAAAGGGACAGGGCTCGGGCTGATCACCTGTAAGCGGATCATCGACCTCCATCAGGGCAGCATTGATATAGAAAGCAAGCAAGGTGAAGGAACCACAATAAAAATTATCTTGCCAAAACATATGGAGCAAGACATCAGGCCATTTACCGCTGAGGTTTCAGGGTAGGGAGCATGGGGACGTATCTCATGCTTCCATTTTTATTGAGGCTTAAAGGTGGACTCCATTATGGGAAGGGAAGCGCTGGGTACGTCCCTGTGCTTCTTAAGAAATAAACGGTTTTTTTTCTTGATTTTGGATACTTTAATATAGAGTTCCAAAAAGCAGTTGAGGTGAGATCGTTTATGATAACTAAGAGGCATTTACTATTCAATCTATCTATCATCATTTTTCCGTGGCTGACATTGTTATTCATTGGTAAACGAAGTTTCAGGCGCTATGCTTTTTCTGGCGTGTTCGTAGTGATTTTTGAAATCGTTAACCATTTGTACGGACATAAGCGGAAATGGTGGAAGTTCTATGATAAACGGCCATCTTTTTTTAAGGATGAACTGCCGTTTAGTATTGGTCCATACATGCCTCTTTCGATGTGGCTGCTGAAAATTTCATATGGGAATTTTCCGAAGTTTGTCATGCTTAATGTGATTGCGGATGGACTGTTTGCGTTCTTTTTCATTGATGTTCTGAAAAAATTGAAAATCATCAGCCTGAATAAGCTGAGTCATGTCCAATTCTTTTTCTATCTGCACTATAAAGCGTATTTAATGTATGGAGTGCAGTATTTGTATGAAAAAGTGAGAGGGCCATTGAGGACGATGTAGTTTTGTGCTTCCGCTTTTATAAAATTAGTACTAAGTGACTCTTAAGCAGGTTGAAAATATTTAATTCCAAATGCAAAATCTAGATTTGATTGCCTATTCGAGTAAACGTCTTATTTCTTAAGTAAAGCGCCCGCTTTGTCAAAATGGACAGAGCGGGCGTTTGTTTAGGTATATTGAAATGTTAAAAATCTTGATCGTATATCATATTGTTAGCCGGAAGGTTTTGTGCTCTGCTTCTCTTTTTATCTAATAATCGTATTCCTTCAATAAATATTCTTACAATCGTAAAGGTGAATGAGAGAATGAAAAATGTGTAATAGCCATTCCAGCCCTTGTGATATCTCACTAATCGAGTATTTTTTTCAAGCCAGCCCTCTAAGAGAGTCATTGGTAAACTAAAAAGAAAAACACTGAAAAAGGTGCTAATAGGCTTCATTTTATATGTAAATTGATTATACATGACACATGATAAAGGAAATAAAACATAGAGGAATACTATATTAGAATCAAATAATTTGGGGAAATATCGGATTGGGTATTCCACGTATTTCCTCTTTACAACTGGGCCGTCAAGCAAAGTGGAAATTAAAGTTTTAAATAAAAATATAAGGAACCAGTCTTTTGGCTCACCGCGCCTTCGCAATAAAAAAAATAAGCTCCCGATAATACCGAGTGTCGTAATCAAATGCAATATTGTCTTATCCTTCACCATAATCACCTCTCCTAAATAAAGTGTTCATTTTCAAAAATATTATGTAGTTTGGTCAAGTACTATTTTCTTTCAGCTCATAAAATAACTTCGATTAAAATGAGATTTAACTAACGAAGGAATCAAAGGTATTTTTTGAAAGAGTATTGAGTAGTGACTTACAGTTGGCAGGTTGCCATTCTGTCGGAACGGGCGGCTTTTTTTATGAAAAAGAGAAGGAACATATGACCAATTTATGGAACTGTAAAGGTAATAATATTTCTGGAATAAGGTGAAGAAATGGAAGTTAAAAAGCTGCCTAAAGTCGATTTAAGGGATTTAAAGCTAGAGGATGCAGATGATCGTTACAAATGGTGTTTAGACAGAGAGGTAACGAAGCATTTGAATATGCCTGACAAGTATCCACCTTTTACAATAGATGAAACGAGAAAATGGATTTCGATGTGCATTGGCCGTTCAAATGGATATGAACAAAAGGCGATTATCGCTGAGGACGGAAATCATATTGGCTGGGTCGACTTGAAGAATATCGACCGATTAAATTTACATGCTGAGCTGGGCATTGCCATTGGGGATAAAAACTATTGGGGCAAAGGGTACGGCTTGTCTGCCATGAGGGAAATGCTTTCCTTTGGTTTCAACGAACTAGGTCTTAATAAGATTTGGCTTAGGGTAGAAATCGATAACGACAAAGCAATTAAATCCTATAAAAGAATGGGTTATATCGATGAAGGAGTTTTAAGACAGGATCGGTTAAGAAATGGGGAGTTTGTGGATCGGGTAAGGATGAGCATTTTAAAAAGTGAATTTGAATACTGAAGCAAGCCCCGCTTTTCGTGGAAGCAAGGGGACGTATCTCGTGCTTCCGCAAATTTTGGGGTGAGAGCAATGGGACATGCTTCCGCTTTAAATTGTTAATTTTTCACTTTAAATTGTGAATTTTAAGCTATGAATCCCACATTAGAGGCAAAGGAAGCGCCCCTGTGCTTCCGAAGGAGATATTATGAAAATCATTGATACAATTCCTTATTTCATGGAAAACTATCGGTCTTCGGTGGATTTTCTTAGAGGCTATTATGCTCAATACCAGGATGTATTTAAGGAGTATTTTGCATATCACTGCAAAGATACGGAGGAGAGGCACCGGCAATCGCTGGCGAAATATCGGGAGGCTTTGCAGGCCATCAGTCAAGTCCATGAAAATATCGTTCCAATTATTAAGGAAGTCACGGATGAATACTTTAAGAGATATAAAGTTACCTTCCCGATTGAGATCAACCTGATTGTTGGCGGTTTTGGCTCGAATGCTTTCAACCATCGGCAAATCGTTCCTAATATTACATTTGCTTTGGAAAAATTGTCGCCTGTGCCGGAACATTTACAAGCAATTGTGGCACACGAGTTTGGGCATGCCGCTCAAAATATCCTTTCAAACGCGGCTGGGATGGATTGGGCAAAAATGAAGTGGGGCAACCCGCTTATCTGGCTGAACCAGGAGGGCGCGGCGACTCATTTTTCCAGAATGATTGCTCAGGACTTAAAGCCGCATGTCTATTTTTCTTTTAGCGATGAAGGGGACGATTGGCTGGACTTTGCTGAAGCAAATACGCAGATAATAAAAATGGAATTTGCAAAGGATTATGCTTTAGAGACCGCTGCGGCAATCTTCCGTGAGTGGTTCTCGATCAATGGCGGTAATAAATTTGGCCATAGCAGGCTGGGATACTATTTGGGAGATTTATTTTTTCAACATCAGGTGGAAAAGCTAGGAGACATGCAGGCCGTGTTAACCTGGAAGGAACCAGATTTCATCGAAAAAGTGGAACGCTGGCTAGGAGAGTAAGAACATGCGTGATTGTGCTGCCATTCAAGGGCGGCATTTTTTTTATGCAAAGGGACGTATCTCGCGCTTCCAACGTGTTTTAATATGGAATAGAAGCAAAAGGAACGTCCCCGTGCTTCTGTTCTATTTATCTCCAGGGTTCGTATGATATTAAGGAATATAACGAAATGGAGGAGGTTAAATGAAGGCGATTGTGTACACGAGATACGGTTCCCCTGATGTTCTTCAGCTGAAGGAGGTGCCTAAACCTGCTCCAAAGGACAATGAAATTTTGATAAAAATTAAAGCGACAACCGTTACAGCAGCAGATATTCGTTCGCGGAGTTTTACTGTGCCACCTGCTTTCTGGCTGCCTGCCCGATTAACTCTAGGTTTCAGGCAGCCGAAAAGAGAGATATTGGGTATGGAGTTAGCGGGCGAAGTCGAGGCAGTTGGGAATAACGTAAAAAGGTTCAAGACGGGTGACCAGGTGTTTGCAGCATCCCTAGCTGGTTTTGGTGCTTATGCAGAGTATAAATGTCTGCCGGAAGATGGTCCCGTATCAATTAAACCATCCAATATTACTTATGCAGAAGCCGCTGCTATTCCAATTGGAGCGAGAACGGCGTTATTTTTTCTGGAAAAAGCCAGTGTCCAGAAAGGCCAGAAAATTCTAGTCTATGGTGCCTCGGGAAGCGTTGGAAGCTATGCCGTACAGATTGCCAAGTACTTAGGTGCTGAAGTTACCGGTGTATGCAGTACCGCAAATGTGGACATGGTAAAATCTCTTGGGGCTGACAAGGTTATCGATTACACATCAGAGGATTTTTCCCGATCAGGGGAAACTTATGATGTGATTTTTGAAGCGGTAAACAAGAGTTCGTTTGCAGCTTGTATGAAATCGTTAAAAAGGGACGGCGTCTATATAAATATCACGGAACCATTACCTAGTCTTGAAATGCTATGGGCGAATATAACAAGCAAAAAGAAATTGATATTGAGCCGGAATTCGCCAGAAACTCCGGAAGCTCTGCACTTTCTCAAAGAACTTGTTGAGACGGGGAAGCTGAAAGTCGTTATTGATCGATCGTATGGATTCGAAGAGGTGATTGAGGCCCACCGATATGTTGAATTAGGACATAAGAAGGGAAATGTGGTCATAAATGTGGAGGATAACAAATTGTAATGCATGAGGGCGGGATGGATTAGTGATTCTTTGAATTAGATATAAAAGAAGCATATTTCTTCTGTAACATGTAAAGGTGCCGGTGATCCAAGAAGGATTAACGGCCTTTTTTGTTGAATTTCTTGAATAGACGGGGCAGCTCGATTTATGAAGTGAACATGATAAGTCATTTTACAGACTTAAAAAGAGTAAGAGTGATTTATGAAACCAACCACTAATTGCAGGGGTGGCCTTAAATGAAAATTATTGAAACCGAAAGGCTGTATTTGAGGGAACTGGTTTTGGAGGATGCACCGGAGCTGGCGAAGGTCCTTTCCGACCCGGAATCGATGCAATTTTACCCTGAGCCGTTTAGTCATGAAAAGGTGGAAGAATGGATCCGCTGGAATCTCGATAATTATAAACGATATGGGCATGGATTATGGGCCGTGATTTTAAAAAGTGGAGAGCAATTCATTGGGGACTGCGGCATCACCATGCAGCGGATTGAGGATGAAGTGGTTCCAGAGATTGGGTTCCATATCATAAAGGATTATTGGCATAAAGGATATGCCACAGAAGCATCGCTTGCCTGTAAGCAATACGCGTTTGAGGTGATGAAGTATCCCGAGATTTTTTCATACACCACTATTAAAAATATCGCTTCACAGAAGGTAGCGGAAAAAATCGGGATGCGCAAATATAAGATATTCGAGAAAAATGGTGAAAAACAAATTGTTCAAGCAGCGAAGCATGGGGACGCTTCTTCTGCTTCTGTTTTAATAGAAGCAGAAGATAATAGGAGCTGAACCATAGGAGAGGAAGCACTGGGTACGTCCCTGTGCTTCCAGCGGGGGAGGGCAATATGAAGACGGTAATTGCATTTAGCGGCGGCAAGGATTCTACTCTTGCTTTATATAAAATTCAAAATCAGCCTGGATATGAGGTGGATTCATTGTTGGTAACCCTTACCGAAGGGTTTGGCAGGGTATCGATCCATGGAGTCCGGCATGAATTGCTGAAGCAGCAGTCGGAGTCTCTGGGAATTCAATTGAGGGAGGTTTGGATTCCTCAGGATTGTCCGGATGCTAAGTATCAGGAGTTGATGGGCAAGGCAGTTGCGGACATGAAGGCTGATGGTGTTACACATATGGTATTTGGGGATATTCATCTGCAGGATGTTCGGGACTACCGGGTGAAAATGCTTGAAGGAACAGGGATTACGCCACTCTTTCCCCTTTGGGATCGGCCGGTTGAGGAGATTAGCCGGGAATTCATCGACCTTGGATTTAGGACGGTGCTGACATGTATTGATATGGATAAATTGGATAAAAGCTTCGCTGGCAGAGTGTATGATTCGGAGTTTATTAAGGAATATCCAAGAGAAGAATATGATATTTGCGGCGAGAATGGAGAGTTCCACACCTTTGTATTCGACGGGCCGAACTTTAAGTTTCCGATTGAATACGAATTGGGAGAACAGAGGATAACACCAGATTATTTTACTAAGAGGGATCGGTTTTTATTTGTTGATCTTGTTCCTATTAAAGTGGCGGATTGAAGGCAGGAGGGATGGAAGATGGCTGCAGCCTATAAATGGCTTGGATTAATTGTTTTAACTTTCATTGCTTTATTTATGTTCAAACATGGATTAGAGTTATGGTCTCTTGGAACCAATGTCGATGGTGATGGGATTGGAGTATACTTTTTAGGCCTGGAAATCAATGATCGCGTACCGGAAGCGGATATTCCTCAATATGCTATTGGTTTTTTTATCTCAGGTTTGATTACGATATTGATTTCTTTATTTCTTTTAACAAGGATATGGAGGCTGCGATGATCTATGTAATCCGGCATGGTGAAACAGATTTAAATAAGGACCGAAGAATGCAGGGGCGATCAGGTCTGCCGCTGAATGAAACAGGAATTGAGCAAGGGGAGAATCTAAAAGAAAAGTTCAATGGCATTAGATTTGATTATGTGTTTTCCTCCCCGCAAGAAAGAGCTGTCCAAACAGCTGAAATAGCCACAGGGATGAAGGCTATTATCGACCCGAGGCTTGATGTTTTTGATTTAGGTGAAGCAGACAGGCTGAAAATCAATGAAGTGAAAATGGATGGCGTGGTACCTGATTCAAGCGTTTATAAGGGAGTGGAAGACACCAGCCGATTTGTTGAAAGAGTGTTTAGTTTTATGAGTGGGCTTGAAGATAACTACGGTGATAGGGAATTGAATATCCTATTATCTGGACATAGGTGTACAACAGGATGTATTGGTTCTTATTTTAGAGGTATTCCTAAAGATGGCAATATTTTAAGGCACTCTTCGAATAATGGAGACTTTAAAGTCTATGAATTTAGCAGGAAAGAATCTGAATGATAGTTAACACGGGGACGTACCTAGTGCTTCCATTTTAAAAAGAGTTTGCGAGAGACAATGGCGCGATAGAAGCAAAGGGTACGTCCCTCTGCTTCAAAGAAAGGAAGTCTTGTTGGTGTATAGAGTAATGCTTATTGAGGATGATCTGCAGTTGAGTGGGCTGATGAAGGAAAATTTGGAGCGGTATGGGTATTCCGTGACGGTGCCGAAGCAGTTTGCGAATATAGTAGAAGAATTTAGAGAAGCGGATCCGGATATAGTTTTATTGGATATTAATCTGCCTTATTATGATGGCTATTATTTGTGCCGGAGTTTTCGCCAGGTATCCAATGTCCCCATCCTGATGATTTCTGCACGCAGCCAGGAGATGGACCAAATCATGGCGATTGAGCTCGGAGCAGATGACTACATAACGAAGCCGTTCACGTTTGATATGCTGCAGTCGAAAGTAAAGGCAACCATCCGCAGGGTTTATGGAGAATATGCCGCCAAGGAAGAAAAATTGACCTCTGTCGGACCGCTCGTTCTGGACGATAAGAATCTATCATTAGGATATAGAGGCAAAAAAGCAGAACTATCCAAAAATGAATACAAGCTGATGAAAAAGCTGATGGAGAATCATGGCTCCTTTGTCTCGAGGGAAGAACTGATTGAAGAAGTGTGGGATTCGCTCACTTTCGTCGATGATAATACACTGACGGTTAATATTACCCGGATCAGGCAGACGCTTGCAGAGCTGGGAATGAAGGACCTGATCAAAAGCAAAAGAGGAGTAGGGTATATGCTTGAATATGCTGAGGAGTGAAGCATGGAGACGTATCTTCTGCTTCCTTTTTGATAGTCACTTATTATAGGGGGAGCACGGGGACGTATCTTCTGCTTCCATTTTTGATAGTCATTTATTCTAGTAGGTTAGTAATTTTACTGAAATGGAAGCACAGGGTACGTCCCCCTGCTTTCTGGGAGCGGGAGTACCATGCTTCCTGGCTGAAAAAGAAGCACTGGATCCGTCCCCGTGCTTCGTGGAGGTTTTTATGTTGAGGGTGTTGTTGTTGGGTTTTTTGAGGGATCGGTTTCTCTTTATTTTGTTCTATTTGTTGAACATGGCTTGTGTTTTGTTGTTTTTTTATCTTAGTGTGCCGGGGGATACGGAGTTTTTTTATCCGATGGTGATTGGGCTTTTTTTGCTGGCGTTTTATTTAGTTGTGGACTGGCTTCGTTATTACCCGATGAACATGGCGATTGCGCGGCAATTAATGGATCAGCCTGCTGAGCTGAGGCCGCATACGGTTGAGCAGAGGGCGTATGAGCGCTTGCTGAACAAGCTGGTGGAGGAACATGCCGGTCGATACAATGATTTGAAGGAGCGGAGTAAGGAGCGGCTGTATTTCTTGTCCCACTGGATGCATCACTTGAAAACGCCTGTATCGGTGATTGAATTGATCATCAATAAAGAGGAAAAGACGGATGCGCTGGAGAAGATACTGCAGGAGAATAAGCGGCTGCATACTTCGATTGAACAAGGATTGACGATGATCCGCATGGATAGTCCTGAGAACGATTTTGAAGTGAAGTCTGTAGACTTGATTTTATCTCTGCGAAAATTGATTAATACGAGAAAAAAAGAACTGATCTATCAATCAATTTTTCCATCGATTGAATTCGAGGGAGAGGAAGTTTTTATCATCACGGATCCAAAATGGAATGAGTTTTTAATCAATCAAATCTTCTCAAACGCAATTAAATACTCCGGTTTGAAAGCTGGCAACAAAAGGCTGATCTTCCGGATTGTGCAAACTGATGAGCATGTTCTTTTAGACATCATTGATGAAGGCGTTGGCATGCCGGCATACGATTTAGAACGAGTCTTCCAGCCGTTTTTTACAGGTGAAAATGGGAGGAACTATCCAAACTCTTCTGGTATCGGGCTTTACTTAAGTAAAAAAATCGCCGATATTCTTGGTGCGGAGATCACAATAAAATCGGTGTTGGACGAAGGCACAGCTGTCACGATCAAATGGCTGAGGGGAAATAAATCCTAAGATACCTTACAAAACTGTAAGGTATTTTTTAGCGTTATCGATGGTTGGACTTTTGGTTGTATTTTACCATTGAGGTAGTTGAAAAGGAGGGGAACGATCGTGATTTTGGATGCTAAAAATATCGTGAAAGTTTATGGCGGGTCAAGCGGGGAAGGTTCAACCAAGGCGTTGAACGGTGTAAGTCTTTCCGTCAATGAAGGGGAATTAATCGCCATCATGGGGCCGTCGGGCAGCGGCAAAACGACTTTGCTTAATGTTCTGAGCGGGATTGACCAGGCCACTTCAGGCAGGGTGATGATAGCGGGCAAGGAAATAAGCGAGATGAAGGGTGATGCGCTTGCGCTGTTCCGGCGCCAGCAGCTTGGTTTTGTTTTTCAGGAATTCAATTTGCTGGATAGCTTGACGGTGAAAGAAAATATGATTTTGCCAATGGTGCTCGAAAAGAAAACGGCGGCCGATATGGAAACGAAGGTCCAAAGCCTGGCGAAGCTCTTTGAAATTGAGACGATTTTAGATAAATATCCTTATGCCATTTCAGGCGGACAGCAGCAGCGTACCTCGGTTGGCAGGGCATTGGTGAATGAGCCTGAGATCATTTTTGCCGATGAACCGACTGGGAATCTGGATTCCAAATCTTCAGCGGTGATCATGGAATGCTTTGAAAAAATTGTGAACGAGCTTGCGACAACTGTCCTGCTCGTCACTCATGATGTTTTTGCGGCCAGCTATTGCCATAAGGTCGTTTTTATCAAGGACGGAGTCATCCATTCAAGCATTGTGAAAAAAGGCACTAAAAAGGAATTCCTGAATCAGATTATGGCTCACCTTGCCGTCCTCGGAGGCCGGACCTATGACATTTAACCAAGTTGTCTGGAAGATGGCGAAGGCCGGATACAAGAAGTACATCTTCTATTATCTTTGCAACAGCTTTGCTGTGATGTTTTTCTTTATGTTTGCAACGGTTTATTTCAATGGCCGAATTGAGCAGGGGAAAAAGCTGGACGGAATTCAGGATGCTTTATCCATTCCGGGTGCTGCCCTGATCATCTTCACGGTTTTTTTCATCAGCTACGCACACAATGTTTTTATGAAGCGGAGACGGAATGAATTCGGCCTGTTCATGACATTAGGTATGTCGAAACGGGATATCAGCAAATTGCTCCTGTTTGAAAATGGTGTGATTGCTCTTTCTTCGATTTTGACGGGATTGCTTGCGGGCTCAATTTTTTCCAGACTCTTTTTCATGCTGCTGATGAACCGTGTTGGCCTTCAGGAGGAAATTCCGTTCGAGTTAAACAGTAAAATGTTCATCAGCTCTGTGAGTGCGTTTTTGGCTGTTTTTATCCTGGCAGTCGGGAAGTCGCTTTTCCAGACGCTGAGAAGCAGCCTGATCTCCAGCATGAGAAGCAACCGCTTTGCTGAGTCGATAAAATTACGAAGTCCGATCATTGGAGCTTTGGGGTTGCTGGTCATGGTCGGGCCGATCCTGATTCTTTATTTTACCTATTCAGAAACAGCCGGGGGTTTGCTGCCGCTCTGGACGATGATGATGCTGATCGGCTTGTTCATCACGCTGAATCAGTTCACCAGTTTCTTGATCAGCCTGCTAAAAAGGATGCCGGGCGTATATTACCGCAGGCTGCTGTTCCTTTCGGGACTTGACTACAAATTCAAGCAGCTGACATCGATGATCATGCTTGTCGCAGTCATGATCATGGTCACGATTTTTTACAGCACCTTGCTGTTGACCTTCTATAAGGCGTCGGAAAAAGATGCGGCAGCTAATAATCCGTATGATGTGGCTTTTTTTCAGACAGAAACGAAAAATGTTATTTCTGCTGCAGAGTTGAATGCGGAGCTGGACATGAAGGAGCATCAGGAAATAGCGGTTTTTTATCACTATAAAAAATTTGAGTATATGGATGGCTATGAGAGTTTTGCGTTTATGTCGGTGGGGGATTTCAATAAGCTGGCTTCGCAGGATCGAGGATTGGATGATGGGGAATTTCTCTTTTATGTAAATGCAGACCCGGAATACAGCAGCCCTGAACCAGCAAAGAGCTTAGTGTTTTCGAGTGGCAATAAGGAGACTGTGTATACCCTTAAGGACACGGTAGTTGAACGGCATATCAACTTATTGCCCAATGCACATGAATTTGTTGTTGTGAATGAGAAAGAGTTTGAGCTGATCAGAAGCGGATGGGATGGATTTGAATCCGAACTGCACTTAATCAATTTCAAGGATTGGAAAACGAGTGGAGAGGCAGTCGAACTCCTGAAGGCGAAATTTGAAAAAGCAAACCAGGCAGCTGCGCCGATGGATGAACTACATGCCCAGTTTGCCGATGAGCAAGAGGTTTTTCGCGTCCAATCGAAAATAGAGGATTACCATAAAAACAGAAATACAGCCGGGCTCATGTTTTTCGTCATCACTTTCCTGAGCATCATGTTCTTCATCGGCACCTTTGTGCTTTTGTATCTCAACCTTTTCGCAGAAATTGATGTTGAGAAGGCGAAATACAGGAAGCTGTACAAAATCGGCGTCACCTCCAGGGAAGTTAAAGCGAATATAGCCAAAGAATTACGGACAATATTCTTCAGCCCGACACTGATCGGCACCGTCCTGGCCTTCATCTACATCGTCATCCTGTCAACCGATGTCGGCGGGATATCAAAGAATCCGGATATGCTGCGACATTTCATCCTCATCGCGGGAATTTACAGCAGCATCCAGGTTGGAGCATACTTCTATGCGAAAAGAAAAATGATCCAACAATTGATGCCATAGCAGGAGCACGGGGACGTTTCTCATGCTTCCGTTTTCAGAGTGGAAGCACGGGGACGTTTCTTGTGCTTCCATTTTTTATTGAAACTTATTTATAGGGTATGCAAAACCGATCAGGAGAGAAGCAAAGGGTACGTCCCCGTGCTTCAAGCGACCTGTGCCCCACAAGAAGGAGAAGTGGTCTTTTGTGTTGAATTTCTTGGAATATACAGGGGTTTTTTTATGAAGGGAATTTGGTGAGGTATGTAATGGAGCTTAACTTTAATGGGTTGCTTAGAGAGGAGTTAACGATTCGTGAAATCCGGGAGGCTATGGATACGGGGAGGTTAACTTCGAAGGAATTGGTCATGTATTACCTATACAGGATTGCGAAGTTTGATCAGGATGGTCCTAAAATAAACTCGGTTCTGGAAATTAACCCTGATGCGATTTTTATTGCGGAAGGCTTGGATCATGAAAGAAAAACGAAGGGAGTGCGGGGGCCGCTTCACGGGATTCCAGTGCTTCTGAAAGACAATATTGAAACGAACGATAAAATGCATACAAGTGCAGGAGCCCTGGCATTGGAAAATCATATAAGTGAGAAAGACGCCTTTCTCGTAAAGAAGCTTCGGGAAGCTGGAGCTGTAATCATGGGCAAGACAAATATGACAGAGTGGGCTAACGGTATGGCATCGTCTATGTGGGCAGGGTACAGCTCAAGGGGCGGACAGACGCTCAATCCATATGGATCGGGAGAGTTGTTTGTTGGCGGGTCCAGCTCAGGTTCTGCTGTGGCCGTTGCTGCGAATTTTACTGTATTGGCCGTAGGGACTGAAACAGATGCATCGATTCTTAGTCCGGCAATTCAAAACTCAGTGGTGGGAATTAAACCGACCGTTGGCTTAATCAGCCGCAATGGAGTGATTCCTTTTACATATACACAAGATACGCCAGGGCCAATGGCAAGGACTGTGGCCGACGCGGCGATTTTGTTAGGAGCTTTAACTGGTGTTGATAAGGATGATCCTGCGACGAATAAAAGTCCAGGGTTGTCTCTCGAAGACTATACAGCCTTTTTGGATTCGGAAGGTCTTTCCGGTGCGAGAATTGGTGTTTTTCATGAAACGTCGGAAGAGTATTACAGGGATTCTGGCGAGTATGATGCAATGCTTTTTAACGATGTCATTAAAGTGGTTCGAAGTAAAGGGGCAGAAGTAATAGAGAATATTGAAATTCCTTCTTTTAAAAGAAAATGGAGCTGGGGAGTCCCTATTTATGAAATGAAACATGCATTAGGGAACTATCTCTCAAAATTGCCGGCAAATTTACCAGTGCATTCAGCTGCGGAATTAATCCAATTTAATAAAAACAATGAAGAGACAGCATTAAAATATGGCCAAAACATGCTCGAACATAGAGAGGGACTGCCGGATAATAATTTGTCCAACCCAGAATATTTAAAAGCAAAGCTGGAAGATTTATATTTTTCCCAGGAACAGGGGATTGATTATGCGATGAAAAAGAATAATCTTGATGCAATTCTTTTTCCTTCCTACATCGGCTCTACGATTTGTGCGAAAGCAGGCTATCCATCCATTGCCGTCCCTGCAGGCTATACAGCGAGCGGCAGACCCTTCGGAATCACATTCGCCGGCGGGGCCTTTAGCGAAGGAACATTAATCAAACTAGCATATTCATTCGAACAAGCTGCAAAACATCGGAAGGCGCCTGGTCTGAAGCATGGGGACGCTTCCTGTGCTTCTGCAGTTGAGTAGTGGAAGCACGGGGACGTTTCTTGTGCTTCTGTTTTGAGGAAAGAGGAAAATATTGTGTTTCAAAACTATATTGTGAAGAAGCAGAGGGTACGTCCCTGTGCTTCCAAGGGGAGTCAGCTTCATGTTAAATCGTGTCATTCGGCAATTTGGCTTGCAGGTCCAATCACAAAATGAGGTTGAAGATTCTTTTAGCTCTACTGTCTATCAATGTACCTTGTCTAACGGGGAGAATGTTTTTGTGAAAATTCCCTATACCAACCTGAAGTACCAGCGGGAGTTGGAGGCCTATGAAATTCTAAAAGGGAGGCTAGCCATTCCTGAATTGCTGGATTCCTGGTCAGGGGATGATGAGTGCCCTGGGGCGTTTTTGTTATCTGGTTTAAAAGGGAAACCGTTAACGCCGGAGGCTTCGCCGGCGGTAGCCTTTCAAGTGGGGGTTCTTCATGCAGAGATGCATTCCATTCATCCGCCTGATGAGAAAGTGTTAACGGGCATCCAAAATGAATTTGCGAATTGGAATGAATTTGTTGAACAGCAATTTAATAGTTTTGCAGAAGATGTGAAAGTCATTTTGGAATCACAGTTATACGAACAAGCCATTGAAAAGTTTGAGAAAATGAAAAATGAGCTGCCATCTCCAGACGGACCAAGTTTTGTACATATGGATTTTCGCCCAGCTAATATCATTGTGGACGGTGATAAAGTGTCCGGAGTTATAGACTTCGAAAGTGTCAGGTTTGGTTCAACGGAAGTCGATTTCACCAAACTGTATCGTGACTTTTTGAGCTTCGACCCTGTCTTAAATAAGTCCTATCAGGAAGGATATAAAAGTATCAGACCCTTAATTGATTTAGAAGTTGTCCTGCCTTTTTACCGATTTACAGATGCATTTAATAGCATTGGATGGTGTAAACGCCGTGGCATTGAGGAGAATGCTCTGTTTCTGGAGGAAAACTTAACGAGGTTAAAGGAATTTTTGCTATGAAGCATGAGGACGTTTCTCGTGCTTCTTTTTCAAAACAGAAATATGATGAGCAGTTCCCTTACTAAGGGAGCAGTAGCACGGGAGATTCCCGCTTTTTAGGGTAAGCTGCTTAGTCTGCATTAAAATGGCGAGGTTGCTAAAAACGAAACCTTTTCCAAATTTTTACGTAATAAGTAGGAAAGGGGGTTTTGTTTTGGGGAAAATTTTAAGTATTGTAATCACTTTGGTTTTCATATTGGGATTAAATTATGGAGTATCTGTTTACCTAAATGCAGCCTTTATAGACTACTCGTTTATTGTGGGACTCATAGCGGCATTGATAATAGGTTTTTTCACATCCAAAGGTGGATTTACTACCCAGAATAACAATATGATTGTCCAGTCCCAAACTATGTACAAGATGGAAGTTGAAAAATTAAAACTCACACCAACCTTTGCATTTTATACCGCAATTGTATATACCATTGTTTCTTTAATTATTACAATCTATTTTTACAGAAATTATTTTTAAAAGAATAGATTTATAGGGCGGGGTTATTTAGCGCTTTAAAGTGCCGGGGGTCTGACCCCCGGTGCTTTAAAGGGGTAAAGGGGCAGAGGTGTTTCGGAAAAACCCCTTGCTTCTAATCAAAAAGAAGCAAAGGGTACGTCCCCATGCTCCCATTTCACGATTAAAAAAGAAGCAAAGGGTACGTCCCCGTGCTTCCTCTTTCTTTTCTTGGGCTCTATTCCCGAATCTGTTACAATAGTATTGTTACTCCTCTTAAAATTCCTCAAATTTTTCTCATTGAAAGGAGCCCGCCTATCTTGCTTCAAAAAGCCCTTGAGTTATTGCAAAATCATTTTGGTTATTCGTCGTTTCGTCATGGCCAGGAACAGGCGATCAGTTCTGTCCTGGAAGGAAAAAACACTGTTTGTGTGATGCCTACTGGTGGTGGCAAGTCGATTGTTTATCAGATTCCTGCGCTGGTGCTGCCGGGTACGACGATTGTTATTTCGCCGCTCATCTCCCTGATGAAGGACCAGGTGGATACGCTGGTCCAGCATGGGATTCCGGCGACGTATATCAACAGCTCGCTGTCTGCCGGGGAAGCGGCGGCCCGCATGGATGATGCGCGCCGTGGAAAGTACAAGCTGCTGTACATTGCGCCTGAGCGTCTTGGTTCATGGGAGTTCATGGATGATCTGCAGGACATGGACATCCCGCTGATTGCTGTCGATGAAGCGCACTGTATTTCCCAGTGGGGCCATGATTTCCGCCCGAGCTATCTGCACATCTCGAGTCTTGCTGACCGGCTGCCGAGGCAGCCAATCGTGCTCGCGTTAACAGCGACGGCTACACCAAAGGTCCGGGAGGATATCTGCGCATCGCTAAAAATAAACCCTGAGAACACAGTGATTACAGGGTTTGAGCGGACAAACCTAAGCTTTTCTGTCATTAAAGGCCAGGACCGCCAGGCTTTTATGAAGGAATTTGTAAAAAAGAACGAAAAGGAAGCTGGGATCATCTACACAGCGACCCGGAAGAATGTTGACCAGCTTTATGAATGGCTGAAAAAAGAAGGTGTAAACGCAGCCCGCTATCATGCCGGCATGAATGATGAGGACCGGAACAGCGAGCAGGAACGATTTTTACAGGATGAAGCAACGGTCATGGTCGCGACCTCGGCATTCGGTATGGGTATCGATAAAAGCAATATCCGCTATGTCATCCATTTTCAGCTGCCGAAGAATATGGAGAGCTATTATCAGGAGGCGGGCCGTGCCGGCCGTGATGGTTTGGACAGTGAATGTATCGTCCTGTACTCCTCGCAGGATGTCCAGGTGCAGCGCTTCCTGATCGACCAGTCTGCCGATCGCGAGCGAATTGCCCCTGAGCTTGAAAAACTGCAGCAGATGGTTGGCTATTGCCATACCGAAGAGTGTCTGCAATCCTATATCCTTCACTATTTTGGCGAGACCGAAACGACCCCGTGCGGCCGCTGCGGCAACTGTACCGATGCCCGCGAAACGCAGGATGTCACGAAGGACGCGCAGATGGTGCTGTCATGCATCATCCGGATGGGCCAGAAATTCGGCAAGGCGATGACCGCCAATGTCCTGACTGGCTCGAAAAATAAAAAGGTCCTCGAGTTCCGCCTGGACAAACTGCCTACCTATGGGCTGATGAAGGACAGAAGCACAAAGCATGTGAATGACCTGATCGAATTCCTGATTTCCCAGGAGCTGATTGGCGTCGAGCATGGTTCGTTCCCAACGATTTTTGTACCGGCGAAGGGGAAGGATGTTCTTTTAGGCAAAACGAAGGTTTTCCGGAAAGAGGCTGTCCAAATTAAGCAGGTGGCAAATGATGATCCATTGTTCGAGGAGCTGCGGGCCCTGAGGAAGGCGGTGGCGGAAACGGAAAAGGTGCCGCCATTTGTGATTTTCTCCGATTCCGCTTTGAAGGACATGTGCCTGAAGCTGCCATTAACAGAAGCTGAGTTCCTGAATGTCAATGGTGTCGGTGAACATAAGCTGACGAAGTACGGAGCACCTTTTATCGAGAAAATCATCGAGTTTTGCGAGGAGCATCCGGAAAGGCAGCCAGTGCTGAATGCTGCTGCCGAGCCGCCAAAGCCTGCGAGGAAGAAAACCGTAGGCGACTCCCATCTGGAAACGTACAAGCTTCATCAGGAGGGGCTTAAGGTCGGAGAGATTGCGGCCAAACGAGAGCTCGCAGAAAGCACGATCGAAAACCATCTGACTCTTTGCATCCAGCAGAAAATGGACGTCGATTACTCGCTGCTGATTCCTGCCGAGTACCTAGGAGATCTCGAAAAAGCAGTCGCAGAAGCCGGCCGCGACAAACTTAAGCCGATTAAGGAACTCTTACCCGATGAAATCAGTTATTTTATGATAAAAGCGTTCTTATATATGTCGAAGCAAAAAGTGAAATAAACAAGAAAGACGGAACTGCCAAGGTTCCGTCTTTCTTTTTCACTAATATACAAGGAAAAATAACACATAAGCACATAGGCCAAAAACGCCGATGGGCATCGTCTCTTTGAATCCATCCTTCACACGAAGATGGGTCAGCACGCCTCCGATGCAAATAATTCCAAGCATCAGCGCTCCAGCTGCGGCATAATCAGTTTGCCAGAAACCTAAGATCAGTAACACCGAACATAGCAGTTCCACAATCCCTGTCACGATACGAAACCCCTGAGGAAGTCTCCAACGGTCAAAATTCTCCCGATGCATCTTCAACCCAAGCACCTTGCCCGTTCCGGCCGCGATAAAAATAAAAGCCAGTATGCCTTTTAACACCATTGAAGCAATCAGCATCCCCATACTTCCTTACATGATATTTATTCATCTTCACCTAGAAGATGATGGTAAAATGGAGAGGAGAAATTTGTGCGGGGGATGAAAATGGAGTTTTTAACACTATTGGCAATTGCCTTGCTTTTGGAGTTTGTCATCGAACCAATGTTTAAAATAAGAGAAAAAATGCTGGATAAATTCGGCAGTGTGAAGACTTTCATTATTGCCTTTCTGGTAACAGCCATAATTTATGTGTCCCTTGTGACATTTTATCCCGATTCATTTGAGACGAAGCTGCTTCCTTTTATTCTGCTGCTATTGATGCTGCACTTTATCCCAATCGGTTTTAGAAAAAATAGATAGAGGAGTATAAGGGATGCATCCTATAACGATTATTGAAATTATGATGGCGGTCGGAGTGATTCTTGGACTCTTAATTTTAGTGTTCATCTTTCCGAAAAAATACCGCAGGATTGGCCTCTGCATCGTTTTACTGGTCGCGCTCGCTGAACTCGTCTTTTTCGCTGTTCGGCCATTCTGGATTGATTATCATGTAGCAATCAAGACCGAGCAATTAGATGAATATCTTGAAACGAAGTACCCGGGGGAGGAATGGGAAATCAGCAGGAGAATAGGCCGCCAGTATGGACCGTACCAATTGGAAGTACGATTTGAAAACGAACCAGGCTGGGTCTATTTATATTCAATTAATGAGGATAAAATCAAGCAGGTATCAGTCGGGGTGCCAGACAGCGAATATTATGAAGCTGGGAAGCATTTCGAAGATTATGGGGAATAAGAGATCCTTATCAGTTGTTTAGCGATTGTGTCTTTTGTGAAATAATAAAATATCTGTTGCCATCATAAGGAGATCTGTATGTCTTTTCTAAAAAAAATTAAAAAGCTTGGCATGATCAAATTATATCCTGCACATATTCTTATCTTGGGATTCATGACTTTAATCATCATAGGAACAGCACTATTCATGATTCCCGCTGCCACTAGGGACAGGCATCATTTAAGCCTGATTGATGCGTTATTTGAGGCAACCTCTGCAGTCTGTGTTACCGGACTCGCGGTCGTCGATACAGGAACCACTTTTACGCTGTTTGGCCAGATTGTCCTTTTGGCCTTGATCCAGGTCGGCGGCTGGGGCTTCATGACAAGCGGAGTTTTAATGTTCATTGCCATGGGGAAGAAGATTGGCTTTAGGCAAAGGATGCTGCTACAGGAGTCGATGAACACTTTTTCGCTAAAAGGAATCATCCTGCTGCTTAGGCGCGTTATTGTGATCACCCTGACTGTTGAAGCAGTAGGAGCCACTATTTTGGCAATCCGCTGGTCGCAGGATATGAGTGTTGGAAAGGCAATCTACTATGGGATTTTTCATTCGATTTCGGCTTTTAACAATGCGGGATTTGGGCTGGAGCCAGACAGCCTGATGAAATGGGTCGGTGACCCTGCCGTGAATCTGGTTATTACAGGTTTGTTCATTATTGGCGGAATCGGCTTTTTCGTGATTGCCGACTTATTGGAAAAGAAAAAGTTCACCAGGGTCACGCTCCACACGAAAATCGTTGTCACGTTCACCCTGCTGCTAAATGTAGTAAGCACACTGCTGATTTTCGCCCTGGAATTCAATAATCCTGAAACACTTGGGAGCCTGGGTACGGCCGATAAATGGTGGGCTGCCTATTTTCAGGGAGTTGTTACTCGTACCGCCGGCTTCAATACGCTTGATACCAGCCAGATGACGTTAAGCTCGCTTGTCTTGATGATGGGCCTGATGTTCATCGGTGCCGCGCCAGGTTCGACAGGTGGCGGGATAAAGGTGACGACATTTGCTGTATTGATTCTGACGCTGGGAGCAGTCATTTCCAATAAGGAAGAAATCAATCTATTCCGCAGGAGAATCCCGAGTTCATTGGTATTCAGGTCTTTGGCAATCGCTGTTTCGGGTATGATTTTTATCTTTTTGATTTTCTTTTTGCTGACGATTACCGAAAAGGGAGCCGAGATGCATCTGATTGCTTTTGAAACTGTTTCAGCCTTTGGGACGGTCGGGATGAGCGCGGGTCTGACGGCGGACCTTAGCCATTGGGGCAAAATCCTGATCACGATCTTGATGTTCATCGGCCGTGTAGGCCCGCTCACGATGGCATTCGCATTGGCCATTCATACGAAAAAAGCAAATCTGCGTTACGCCGAGGAAAAAATTCTTATTGGGTAGGGCACTTTAAGGCCCATAAATCCTCCATGGGTGTAACTTTTTCCTCATTTTCTATGACAAATAGAATGAAGGATCTTTTTATATGGAGGAATAGCGATGAAAAAGCTATGGATGATATTACTGCTCGGATTACTGATTTCAGGATGCGGGACGGAAAAAGAAGTATCGAAGGCTGAACCTGCAGGTGGGACGGAAAACAAGGTACCAAAGGATGTGCCTGTAAATGGAACGGACAAAGGAGGGCAAGGAATCGTGGCAGGAGAAATGATGGCAGCCGTGACACAGCAAAGCCCGCTGGTTTTCAGTTACGAAGTGAAAAATCAGACAGAACAAGAAGTCACGCTTAAATTTACAAGCTCTCAAAGATATGATTATTCAGTTAAAAATAAAGACGGCGAAGAAATCTTCCTGTTTTCAAGCACAGCCGCATTCTTACAGGCTCTAGGTGAAGTGACGATCAAACAAGGAGAAACATTGGCCTATACCATCGACCTGAACAACCTTTCACTGGAAAAAGGCGACTACACAATCACAATCTGGATGACCCCAACCGGAGGACCAAAATACAAAGCACAACAAAAATTCACCGTAGAATAAGAAGCACGGGGACGTGCTTCTTTTTAATGGGCTTTTTTAGGCTGAATGGACGGTAACTTTTTTTACCAGGAAATCGTCGAATGGAAAAAGGGGGAAATAGAGATGAAAGCGATGCAGTTCTTTTTTCTGCTGTTGATAGCGATTTCGGTCATCGTGATCGGCTGTACAGGCAAGCTGGAGGCATCTGATGCCAAAGAGGGGTTTATTTTAGAGAAAAAAGAGGGTCGAATGCTGGTGGTTGAGGATATCAGCCGGGAAAGATATGAAGAACTCAAAGATGTTTCCAGTGAAGCGCTGATTGACCAGGGTGGGCTTGATTTGATCTGGGTGAGCTATGACAAGGCGGATCAGTTCAAAAAGGGCGGCCATATCGTATTCTGGCTGGACGGTCCTGTAGCCGAAAGCTATCCCGAGCAGGGGCGGGCCAAGAAAGTGGAAGCCAGATAAGCTTTTCGCAATCCGCCCTTTGTTATGATAAAATCTGACTTAGCTAATTCACAGCAAAGGACGGAAAACATGAGCAAAACAATACCGGTTACAAAGAACGATTTTATAGATGTAGTATTTGAGGATTTGACGCATGACGGTGCGGGCGTGGCCAAGGTCGATGGCTACCCGATTTTTGTACCGGGCGGCCTTCCCGGCGAAAAAGCGAGCGTAAAAGTCATCAAGGTGAACAAAGGATATGGTTTTGGACGCTTAATGGAGATTTTGGAGAGAAGCAGCTTCCGCGTGGAGTGCCCTGCTGAGGATGCCCATAAGTACGGCGGCTGCCAGCTGCAGCATATCAGTTATGAGGGGCAGCTGAAGTATAAGGAGAATCAGGTGAAGCAGGTGCTGACGCGCATCGGCAAGCTTGAGGATGTGAAGGTGCATCCAATTTTGGGGATGGAGAATCCCTGGCATTACCGGAACAAGGCGCAGGTGCCGGTTGGGGAGAAGGACGGCAGGCTGATCGCAGGCTTCTTCAAGCCGCGCAGCCATGAAATCGTTGATACGAACGAGAGTCTTTTGCACCTGCATGAAATAAATGAAGCCGTTCAGGCGGTAAAAGAAATCGCCAGTGAGCTCGGAATTCAGGCGTACAATGAGGAGTCGCACAAAGGAGTGCTTCGCCACATCATGGCCCGCTACGGCAGGCAGACCGGCGAGCTGATGGTCGTCGTTGTGACGAGAACGAATGAGATCCCTCATAAGAACAAGCTTGTGGAGGAAATTATCGCAAGGCTGCCAAAGGTAAAATCGATCGTGCATAATGTGAATTCGAAGAAAACAAATGTAATCATGGGCGATAAAACAGAGGTCCTCTGGGGCAGCGAGGTCATTTATGATTATATCGGCGATATCAAGTTCGCGATATCCGCGCGTTCCTTTTACCAGGTAAACCCTGAGCAAACGAAGGTGCTTTATGACAAGGCTCTTGAGTACGCCGAGCTGACAGGCGAGGAATCCGTCATCGACGCGTACTGCGGCATCGGCACGATCTCCTTATTTTTAGCGCAAAAAGCGAAGAAGGTATTCGGGGTTGAAATCGTACCGGAAGCGATTGAAGATGCAAAAAGAAACGCTGAGCTTAACGAAATCTCAAATGCAGAATTTGCAGTCGGTGAAGCTGAAAAAGTAATTCCTGCTTGGTATTCGGAAGGGAACAGTGCCGATGTGTTAGTAGTCGATCCGCCGCGAAAAGGCTGTGACGAAGCATTGCTGCAGACGATTATCGATATGAAACCTAAGAAGGTTGTGTATGTGTCCTGTAATCCTGCTACTCTTGCGAGGGATTTGCGGATCCTTGAGGATGGCGGGTATAAGACGGTTGAAGTGCAGCCTGTTGATATGTTTCCGCAGACTACGCACTGTGAAGCAGTTGCGAAGATTGTACTTGCATAAAATTTGAGAGCCTTATCCTTTGATGGATAAGGCTTTTTAATCAAGTTTAATCATATGAACAAAGTCTGCTGGATTAGCTGAGACAGTATTATGACGAAAGAGGGTTTTATATGAGAGTGATCGGAATTGATTTATCTGGACCTAAAAATCACAAGGATACTGTTCTCGCTATTTTTGAACAAAAGGGAACACACCTGCAATTGGTTAAGTGGGCAAATAATTTAAGTGATCAGGACATATTGAGCGAGGTCTTTTTGCAAAGTCAGCTAGATGAGGTAGTGATCGGCATTGATGCACCGTTATCCTATGAAGACGGTGGAGGAGATAGAGAAGGTGACCGGGAACTTAGAAAGTTTATTGTGAATTTAGGAATGAGAGCCGGGTCAATCATGCCGCCAACCTTAAATAGAATGGTGTACTTAACATTAAGAGGAATAAAACTTAGCAGAGAAATAGGAAATTTAAATTCCCTGCATCCAATTTCTATGGTGGAAGTCCATCCAGGAGCAGTAATTGGATCAAGACTATCCAGAGAAGATATTAAATATGCATTGGATTACAAACAAGAACAATCAGCTAGAAGTTTTATTCGCAATTGGCTTACGGAGCAAAAACTCACACTAATACCTATTGAAATTGAAGCAGAGAGCCATTCGATCGATGCATGTGCAGCTGCATTAGGTGCATGGCACTGGAAGTCTCCTTCGTATAAGCCAAAATGGATATTCCCGGCTTGCCCGCCGCTGCACCCTTATGACTATTGCTGTTAGGACGAATTCTTAATGAAGGAATTCGTTTCTTTGCGGCTTTGGACTCCTGATTACCAGCCATTTATAATAACCCGCCAGTAGGAAATACTGTATAAAACAAATGGTTAAATGGAGGACAGAATCATGCCTGAATTGCCAGAGATGGAAACATACAGAACATTACTGGGGTCACTGATCGGTGGGCAGAGAATTACAGAAGTTGAGATTGGGCGGGAAAAGTCCATTAACGTACCGGTTGACACTTTTGCTATGCAAGTTTCAAATCAAGCGATAAAAACGATTTCTAGAAGGGCTAAATATTTAATTTTTCAACTGCAGGATGGAAAGTGTTTACTTTTACACCTGATGCTTGGAGGATGGATGTTTTTTGGCAAAGAGGAAGATAAGCCAAACAGGACAATTCAAGTAAAGCTATCCTTTGGAGAACAACATTTATATTTCATTGGACTGCGGTTGGGCTACCTGCATCTTTTGTCACCTGAAGAGGTCGAGAAAGAGTTTGAAAAACTGGGACCTGAAGTGCTTGATCCTGCTTTTACATTGGATGCCTTTCATCAACTCATGCAAAAAAGAAAAGGAACGATCAAAACAACATTAATCAATCAAGAAGTGCTGGCTGGAATAGGGAATGGGTATTCCGATGAGATTCTTTGGCACTCACAGATTCGACCGGATAAAAAAATCACTGATCTTGATGATCAACAATTGTCACGGCTATATCATTCTATTCAGTTCATTCTTAAAAGAGGAATCGAACAAGGTGGGTATATGGAAAACCCGCTATATAAAGGAGATGCCAAAACAGGAGGCTATCAATTTTATGTTTATGACAGAGAAGGTGAAGCATGTTCGCGTTGCCATGCTTCCATTGTAAAAAGCGAAATTTCTTCAAGGAAGACTTTCTTTTGTCCTAATTGCCAGCAGTGAATGACAGTTTTTATGTTCCCTCGGACTAATCGTTCGGGGGATTTTTTGCCTTCTGGGATTAGCTTTTAGGCAGAGATAAGTAATTCTCAGTTTTTGTTCAACCGAATAGTATAATATGGATAATAACATTGTTTAAGAAAGAACGATGCAGGAATTTTAGATTGAAGTAATCGGGTAAAAAAAATTGGGCAACACATTAAGAAATTGAGGAGGAAGTATATGGAGGTTGCGCAAATTGTTGAACGAATAAATGACCTTTTTAATATAGCCAATAAGGAAATCTTTTTAAGTGAATCTGGGATTACATACAATGCAGATAAAAAAGTTAAAAAGGTAGGCTACTGTGTGAACCTAACGCTTGAAACGATAGAGGAAGCAAGAAATCGTGGAGTTGATCTGATGATGACACACCACGATGCATGGGATGAAATATATGGATTAAAAGAGACATGCATAGAAAAACTAACGGAATACGGTATAAGTCACTACTATAATCACTTGCCGCTTGATGACTGTAACTTTGGAACAAATGATAGTTTTTTAAAAAGGTTGGATTTAGAAATTGTCAAAAGGACCCACGAATGGGAAGGGTTATATTTTGGCAGAGTCGCAGAATATGCTGAGGAAATTGAGCTTGATGAATTAGTGGGGAATATTGAAAATCTGCTTGAAGAACCAGTTAGATTCTGGCGGTTTAATGATAGAAAGGTGAAAACAGTGGGCTTAGTCTGTGGTAATGGAGCGCCAACAGCTTGCCTTAAGGAAGCAATTCAAAATAAGTGTGATGTATATATTACAGGAGAATGTAACTTGTATACGATTCAATATGCTCAGTTTAAAGGGATCAATCTTATCATTGGAAGTCATACTTTCACAGAATTCTTTGGAATTGAAAGTTTAGCTTTGAAACTGAATGAGGATATAAAAGAACTTGAAATAGTGGCACTAAATGAAGTGCATTATGAAACGAATATAAAATAAGACATAATAATAGAGATGTTAAAGCTGAATTGTGATTTTTAAACCTGTTGATTGTAGTGGAAGGTGCGAAGACTCCTTCGGGATGAAGCGGGCAGGTGAGACCCCACAGGAGCAAAGCGACGAGGAGGCTCACCGCACGCCCCGAGGAAAGCGAAGCGCCTGGAACGAAAATCAACAGCCTCGTTTAACAGAGCCAAAAGTTAAAATATAGACTTCAATGACTCCATTTGGGATGTGGAAGGCAAGTAGATTTATAGGCGGGCAAACCACTATCATCTCCCCATTAAAACACACTATGAAGCTGTTGCGAAAACTATACTTGCATAAATATTGGAGCTTTATCCTTTGAGGATAAGGCTCTTTATATCCAATCCCACACCAAAAATTGGGCAATGAACCTGCCCTTCGATCTCTAAACATTATGTTATAATAACCTAATTAAAAAACTGTAGATATTTATAGATTAAGAGCCCATTTCAAAACTTTTTTTGTTAAAAAAGCAGGTGGATATATGGAAAATGCTCAAAATAAGGCATATCGTTGTCCGATCGTTTTGACCAATAAGGCGAAGAGTAAAATGCGAGAGGCTGGGTTGGATGAGCGATCGTTTTTTTTATTGGAGAAATCGTTTCATGTTTATATAGAAAAGTATCCGCAATCGGCAGAGGGTCTTAATTCCGCTGCCTTGTTTTTTGACATTGAAAGAAATGAAAGACTGGCAGAGGTATATGGCAGGTTTGTTGTCGTTTTACATTGTTTGGTAAAAGAGGATGGGTTTGTTGCGACAAATGTAACGACGAGACCCGCACATATCCCATTGCCGTCTAATTGGCGCCTTCCAGCAGATCTTACTTTTGACTTGAATGTTAAAGGTAGTGGGCCAATACCGTTTGGTTTACTGAACTTAATTCATAACATGCCGATTGCCCAGGAAAGTTCTATGTATGTGAAAAAGCGTATTGCGAGTTGGGAAGGCTACCTGAAAATTCAGGAGCAGTCCGCAGATATTCCTGATATAACATCCCGCTATTCCACGCTTATATTCAATGATGATTTCAGTCGGGTAAAAATAACAGGCTGTGAGCTGAATGAAAAGGATTGGAAGTCGCTCAAGGATATGAGCGTCAAGCTAAAGGGGATTGAGCAGGAGATTGGCAAAGTTCTGAAAGCGAATCGGTCGGCTTCCACGGTTGAGGTGGAGATACACAGTTATATGGAAGCTCAGGCCCGAAGGCAGCGGCTTGATGTACCTTCTAAGGAAGTCATCTTTAGCAATTTTGCAACCTTAAGCCAGCTGAAAAGACTTCGGCAAGGGTTTAAGCAATTGGAAAACGGTTTGGCCGCGAATCCTGAACTGGAACGCCTTTTATTTGAAAATAAGCCGCCGGTCAAAGAGGTCAAAAAACAGGCGAAGCTGCAATTTCACAATCGATTGAACGAGTTCCAGCAGGCAGCTGTCACGGGCGCTATGTCTGCTGAAGACTTATACGTCATCCAAGGGCCTCCAGGAACAGGAAAAACAACCGTTATTTCTGAAATCTGCCTGCAAAATGCGAAGGCGGGGCTGCGAACTCTAGTTGCGTCGCAGTCGAATTTAGCGGTCGACAATGCCCTCGGCCGATTGCTTGCAACTAAGGATATCCGAATCCTCAGAGTGGGGCGGACGGAAAGCATAGAAGAAGAAGGCAAAAAGTTCATCGAGGAAAATGTCGGACAGTATTGGAAAGACCATACGCTGCAGGAAGTCTCCAGCCAAATCGAAGTTCGAAACCAGCGGGAAACGGAAATAGAATTGGAATGGACCGCGAATGAACAGGCACAAGAGAGGCTTCAGCAACAGTGTGCACAATTGGAAGTTGAAATTGAGGCAAAGAAGAAAACGCAGCAGCAGTATAATGAAGTTCGGTCTTTAATTGAAAAGCATAAAAAGAACATTCATGAGGTTGAACAAGAGGGGCAAACAATTCAGCAGCTTATACAGAAAACCGAACAGTCCCTGCGTTTGATAAATGAAACCATTGCTAAAGACGAAGCTTTTTTGGCCGAAGAGCCTGATTGTGACTTGATTCAAAAAGAGTTGGAAGCCAACCAAGTAGAGATTGTACGGCTGCAAGACAGTGTAGCCCTTCAGGTGCTAGAAGACGAAATAAAGGAACTGAAACAAACGGCAGACAAGATTTCTGCTGAGTCTGAGACATGGAAAGAGGCCATGCTTCAGAAGGAAGCTATATCAGAAAGAATAAATGCCGCCAAAAAGTTTAACAGTTTAAAGTGGATCATTCTGGAACAAAATCTGACGCGCTCTCTGCAAGTGCAGTCATTAATCGCAAAGCTCGATCAACTTAGCGATAGAATCAGTCAGCTGGGTAAATTAAAGGAATTTAATGAAAAGTTAAATTCTGCGATTTCCTATCTTGAGCAGCTTTTGGGGGAGGAGAAGTACGGTAAGCTTCAGGAACAAGCGGGAAAAATGCCTCCCGTTGTTACGACAGCACTCGAAATTGACCAGTTTTTAGAGAAACTGAGAAGTGAGTTAAAAGAAAAATCAACCATTCATCATTACAGGATTGAAACCTATCTTAAGGCCCTTTATGGCCGGAGACATTTCATCTGGCAAAAAGCGAACCAGCTAAAATTGAATGATACAGATAAAAAGTTGGCACAAGAAGCGCTTCACCATTTGAAACAGGAACTGATCGGCCAGCTCCAGCCTATTCTCGATGAAAACAAGATGATGCAGCAAAAGTATCAAAGAGAGATGGACGAACAGACCGCCAAGCTTAATGTCCTGCAAAACAAACATGCACAAAAAATAGTCTCAGCAGTAATAATTCCAAATGCAAATGAATTGCTTCATGAAAAAGAAGCCAAAGCGTTTGAACTGCAAACAAAGATAGAGCAATATGGACAAGCCAGGCTCCGGGTAAAAATGAATCGTCAAAAACAGGAACAAGAATTTCTCCAGCTGCAGAAAGCAAAGCAGAAACAAACAGAAATCGGAGTCAGGCTTGAAAATCTCATCTGTATAATTAAAGAAAAAGAAGCTGAACAAATGCCGCTAAAGGAAATCATTTCTTTAGAACCCGAAAAGGAGCATGAAGAGGTATTAAAGAAGCTGGCTAGCGTTTCTTTTACCCGGGAGTCGTTGAAACAGGAAAAGCAGAGAATACCGCTGTTCCAGGATGTCCAGGGAATGTGGAAGTCATTGCTGGAAGAAGCAAATGACCATGACCTGAATGAAATTCGAAAGCTTTATGTGAAGCATGCAAATGTAATTGGAACAACATGTGTGGCCTCCGCCCGCAAAGACTTCATTGAAAACTACCCAATGTTTGACGTTGTCATAATTGACGAAGTATCAAAAGCAACACCGCCGGAGCTCCTTTTGCCGATGCTGAAAGGGAAAAAAATCATTCTGGTCGGCGACCATCATCAACTGCCGCCTCTTTTGGGGAACGATACACTGGAGGAAACGCTGCAGGAAATGGCGGAAGAAAGTGAAGACTTTGAAGGAAAAGCTGAACTTAAAAAGCTATTAAATGAGTCGCTGTTTGAACGGTTGTTTAAAAACTTGCCGAAAAACAATAAAACGATGCTTGCCATTCAATATCGGATGCATGAAAACATTATGGAAACGATAACGCCATTTTATTTGCAAGAAAACGAAGTGCTCCAATGTGGTTTAATTGACTCCGACCTGGATCGTGACCACAAGCTGGAATCACTGCACATCCAGCGGAACAATCATCTCCTTTGGCTTGATATGCCAAACGAGCCTATATTTTTCGAAGAAAGAATGAAAGGCGGAAAAAGCCTGTACAATCCTGCTGAATTGAAAAGAATTGGCGAATTGCTGAAGGAACTTGATGATGCAAGTGCGGAGGCAAAGAGATCTGGAAGAATGGATACCAATGAGAAAAAAAGTATTGGAGTTATAAGTTTTTACGGAGAACAAGTGAAAAGAATCGACCGCATGCTTCAACAGGAGCTGCATTTGCCCCACTTAACGATCCGCACAGGGACAGTGGACAGATTCCAAGGCATGGAGATGGATGTAATTCTGTTAAGTATGGTGCGTAATCACGATAATAAGCAGGATGATATCGGGTTTGCCAAAGACTATCGCAGGCTGAATGTAGCATTGTCGAGAGCAAGAGAGCTGCTTGTGATGGTGGGCAGCACGAAGATGTTCACCGAGCGGACGAAACATAGGGATGCCAGAAAAATGTATACTCACGTTTTTGAAACTGTCAAAAAGCACAATGGATTGCGAACCCTTGAAGAGGTGGGTATGAATGGATAAATTAAAAAAGCAGCTACATGCGAATTTACTTAAAAATCCAGCTGTCCAAATCAGGAAAGAGGTTATCTGGCAATTCCCGGTGACGATTTATACTGTGGCGTTTAATCGTGTAAAACGGTATAAAATGGACATTCTCATGAAAATGATGCTGCTCACTTTTGAAAAGGCCCAAATCCATCGTGCAGCCAATTTATCTCAACTGCTGCTGGTCGAGGAGCTGTTCATTGAAGATTTACTGAAGAAAATGCAGCGCACGGGTTTGATCACACTGGAAAAAGGAAGGTACAGGCTGACATCGAGAGGGCGCGAGCAGTTGAATACAGGGATTATGGAAGAGGAGCTGCCAGAAGAGTCGACAATGCTTTCATACAGCCCAATTCACGATGAGGTTTGGTCAGAGATGGCCGAGCCTTTGCCTGAAATTGACGAAGGACTGCCATATTACCGGTATGGAAGTCATCAGAACATCTTAGAGAAGGACCGTATTCTGCAAGTGCTGGCGGAGAGCGAAAATGGCGAGGAGGAAGGTGGCTTTCAAACAGTAGTGTCAGCTGTAAATAGCTTAGATCAGCTGAAAGTTGAGCACATCCCATGCCTCGAATTTCAACTCTACGATAAAGAACAGGACAAATTCTATGCGCGAGTCTGGAATACCTGTCTCCAACGCTGGGACGAAACGTTCGAAAAACAGATAGAAGAGAAAGAACGTCTGTTATGGCGGGAATAAGTTGAACGTTCTTGTGTTTCTATTTAAAACTAATAGAGGTGAACGGAAAGCAATGGGACGTATCTGGGATATGTCTCTTTGCTCCAGTCAATTCACTGTTCTTCCATTGTCTTTATTAGCTAAGCGTTTTTAACGCAGTCAATGGAATGCTATTTGAAGGTTAGTAGAGGATATATTGACTATACAAAGACTGTGAAGTTAAAATTACCATTCCCATCCGTTTGATAAAAAGTACCTAAGCATGGTATAAGTGTAAAAGAAGCAGGGACATTCTGCTTTTTAATTTTGGGATAAGGGGTTGGCTTGATATCCCTTAATGAGAGGAATTGAATTGCAAGATGAAAGAAAATTTCTGGCGTGATTTACCACGGCCATTTTTTATACTGGCACCAATGGAAGAAGTGACGGATGTTGTTTTCCGCCATGTAGTGAGCGAGGCAGCACGACCTGATGTGTTTTTTACCGAGTTTACAAACAGTGAGAGTTATTGCCACCCGGACGGGATCAAAAGTGTGCGGGGGCGTTTGACTTTTACCGAGGATGAACAGCCAATTGTCGCCCATATCTGGGGGGACAGGCCTGAAAACTTCCGGCAAATGAGTATTGGGATGGCGGAAATGGGTTTTAAGGGTCTGGATATCAATATGGGCTGTCCTGTCCCTAATGTGACGCAGAACGGGAAGGGAAGCGGCCTGATCCGCCGTCCTGAAGTGGCAGCGGAATTAATCCAAGCGGCAAAAGCAGGCGGGTTGCCAGTAAGTGTCAAGACAAGGCTTGGTTTCTCGGAAGTGGACGAATGGAAGGCCTGGCTAAAGCACATTTTGGAACAGGACATTGCGAATCTTTCCATTCATCTGCGCACGAGGGATGAAATGAGCAAGGTACCAGCGCATTGGGAGCTGATCCCGGAGATTAAGAAGCTGCGTGACGAGATCGCACCTGATACACTTTTGACGATCAATGGGGATATTCCTGACCGACAAACTGGCCTGGAGCTCGTGGAAAAATATGGCGTCGATGGAGTTATGATTGGGCGTGGAATTTTCCATAATCCATTTGCCTTTGAAAAAGAGAAGAAAGAACACAGCAGTGAAGAATTGCTGGATCTCTTAAGACTTCATATGGAGCTTCATGATAAGTATGCGCATTTAGAGCTGCGCCCGTTCACGGCTCTCCATCGCTTTTTCAAGATCTATGTAAAAGGATTCCAGGGAGCTGCTGGATTAAGAAGTGAATTGATGAACACCAAAACAACAGATGAAGTGCGTGAATTGCTTGAGCAGTTTTCCTCTAAGAATTTTGATACAGATTGAAGCATGGGGACGTACCTCATGCTTCTTTTGCTTTATGTGAAACGTTCACTGTATGAAGCAAAGGGACGTATCCAAGCTTCAGTTATGAGTTGTTTTCTCGATTGCCTGGTGAATGAAGGACAATAGGAGCAGAGGGTACGTCCCCGTGCTCCTATGCTTTTTCTTCCCACCAGCCAAAGGCGACTCTTGCATATAATTGTCTTTTTCCCGGGGACAAAAAGAATAAGGAAAAGGAGCTTCCCGGGGGGATGATGAACATTCCTTGAAAATCATGTTTTGTAAGGGTTGTGATCGGCTCAACTCTTCTTACAAAGGCATTTGTCCCAATGCTTGGATTTCCTGAAATGAAGCTGCCGCTTTTGATATTAACCTTGGGCATTGGCGGCGGATCAATGGCTTGGTTTCCAGCAGCGAAATTGTTTGATATTTTTCCGTTTCCAGGAAGGATGCTGCTGATCCAGGCTTCCGTGGTTAGTGGCTCATTGGAATAGTTGCTAATGGTGTAGGCGTTCAAAAATATATTCACATTGGAGTCCGCCGGGTTGACCAGTCCGCCCCATCCGTTGTAGCCACCACCGAAGGTTATAAGATCCGTTTGACCGAGAAAGTACTCACCGAGATAAGAGTGATAAACATTTTCGGGCAATACAGTGACCTCATTAAGCTGTTTTTCGATATCCTTTGACTCAAAGTTCATGTCTGTCTTCTCATGATCATGCATTCGCCGCTTCCTCCCACCATGTCAAAACGATTGTCCCTGAAATGTATTGATATCCCGGCGGCCGCAGAAGTATGGAGAAGGAGTCGCCGGGACCAATTATAATGGAGCCATTGTGTGAATCGCTTACAAGGGTGGAATTTTGGTTAACAATTCTATCAAATATATTCACACCTTTGGTCATGGGCTCAGCAGAATAGCCAGCAAATTTCATGACTGCTTTTGGAAGTGGAGAAGGTGTAATCGCCTGATTTGTTGGCGTTACATGGGACGAGACTTCTGCTTTTCTTGGAGGGTTGGCGTTTAACCAGATTTCACTGATGAAATTTTGATTTGAAAAGTTTGTTATCGTAAAAATATCGATATAGACATTCACTCCAGAATCAACTGGATTGACGATTCCGCCCCAGGCGTAATATCCGCCGCCGAAATTCAGTAAACCGGTTTTGCCGATAAAGTACTTTCCGCGTCTTGAATTCAAGGCTGGGCTGGTTACATTCACCACTTCAAATGGCTGTTTATCCATTTCATTTGGCATACCATAACTCCTAACTGTGTAATTTTCATAACCTATAGTATGAAAAAATGTGGGCAGGAGTTCAGGTTGATTTTGGCGGGGAAGCACGGGGACGTATCTCGTGCTTCCGTTTTTTAGAAGCGCAGGGTACGTCCCCGTGCTTCCTACATCTAAAGTTGTAGAGAATCTCAATCTTATTATTCAATACAGTTTCTTCGGGGTTGGATATGATAGGTTCATAAGATTTAGTGGGGAGTGGACCATATGATGCCAGGGACTTTGTACGAAACTCATATTTATACAACAAACTTAGAAGTTTCAGTGGAATTTTATAAAAATTTAGGTTTGGATTTAGCCCGTGTTATCCCAGAGAGAAAAGTTGCTTTCTTTTGGTTTGATAGAAACAATAAGAAAGATCAGATGCTGGGAATTTGGGAGCTGCCTGAAGATAAGATGAGAAAAAGTCATTTTGCATTCAAAGTAAATTATGATGAAATAAGAAATTCAGTTCAGTGGTTAAAAGACAGAGGGCTTGAAGCAGTTTCTGCATTTGGGCATGAAGGGAAAGAACCAGTCGTTTTAAGCTGGATGCCAGCCGCCAGCTTATATTTCCACGATCCCGATGGCAATGAATTAGAATTTATTCACATCTTGGAAGAAGAAAAACAGACAGATAAAGACATTCTATATCTATCAGAATGGGAAAATCTATAAACTCAAAGGAAGCATGGGGACGGAAGCATGGGGACGTATCTCATGCTTCCTTTTTTTGTGGCAAGAGGATGGTTGAAGCATGGAGACGGATCCATTGCTTCCTGCTATGAAACTATAAGCCAATCTACCTGAGTGGACGAAGGAAAATAGAAGCAGAGGGTACGTCCCCTTGCTACCAGCTATTAGTTGTAATCCGAAATGCCTGAAGGAATGAGGGAAAATAGAAGCACAAGGAGCGTCCCCGTGTTCTCTAAATTAGGCTTTTCTGTCCACATCATTAATTTATTCAAATAATTCCAATTATTCATGAAGTTTCGCCTCTAGAAATATATAATAAATCCTATCAAGTGGAAATTGATGGGAGGAATGGGAGTATGAAGAAGAATTTTGTTTTACCTGTAGTTTTGTCGTCGGCAATGTTGGTAGGTTCTATTCCGGTTAGCAGTGTGTTCGCACAGCCTGTTGATTCAAGTGTGGCTGCTGGTGGACAAGCTTCCAAGGAGTGGAATGAGAAGGCGAGTGTTCCTTTGTTCGTGAAGGAGCGGTTTGCAGAAAAATTCTCTTCTAGCACAGCTGCTGAAGCATTAAATTACCTAAAGAAGAACCAAGACAAGACTGGTATTCTTCATCCTGATAAAAACCTCAAGGTGAAGAGCACTCAAAAAGATAAGCTGGGCATGACTCATGTTCGCTTCAATCAATCCGTGAATGGCGTAAATGTTGAAGGTGCCGAGGTTGTTGTTCATTTTAACAAGAATAATGAGGTCGTCTCCGTCAATGGAAGAACCAATCAGACAATTGCGGAGGGTTCAGTTGACACCAATGCTTCATTAAGCAGTGAAGATGCTTTAGACGCAGCACTGGCATCTGTCAATGCACCAGAAGAGCTGACATACGATCCTACTTCGGAGCTTGTTGTTCTTCCTTTTGAGGGTAAAAATTTCACAGCTTATAAAGTGAATGTCAACTTCATGGGAGATGAGCCTGGCAATTGGTTCGTTTTTGTGGATGCAAAAACGGGAGAGGTGATCGACAAGTACAATGGCTTGATGCATGCTGATGAGCAAACGCAAAACGGAGCTGGGAAAGGTGTCCATGGCGAACACAGGCAGCTGCATATTACGCAGGTAAAAGATGCGAATGCTGGTACCAAGTTTGCATTAGCCGATTACTCCCATAAGGACCTTGGAGGAATCGTTACGTACGATGCTAAAAATGATAACACATCCAGTAACGACACTGTTTATGTTGGGAATTCAGCCGCATTCATCAGCGACTATGATCGCGCGGCTGTCGATGCCCATTATAATTCCGAAAAGGTATATGACTATTATCTAAATGAACATGGCCGTAATTCCCTTGATGGAGAAGGGATGGCGATCATTTCAAAAGTTCATTATGGCAACAATTACAACAATGCTTCCTGGAATGGCCGCTGGATGACATATGGTGATGGGGATGGAAAGTTCATGATTTCGCTATCAGCAGGCCTTGATGTCGCGGCCCACGAAATGACTCATGGTGTCATCTCCCATTCAGCAAACCTGGTATACCGCAATCAATCTGGAGCGCTGAATGAATCGTTCGCCGACGTCTTTGGCGCACTCGTTGACGACAGCGATTGGGAAATGGGCGAGGATATCATGGCTCCGGAGGCTAAAGCAGCAGGTTCAACTGTCTTGCGCAGCCTGAGCAATCCAAACGGCGTCATCGTCTCAAATGAGCAAAGAAGGGCGTACAGCACAAATGGCGGAGTCTACCCGGATCATATGGACGAGTTTTATCACATGCCAACCTCCGTTGATGGCGGGGGAGTCCATGTTAACTCATCAATCACGAACCATGCTGCGTACCTGATTGGCGAAGAACTTGGCAGGCAAAAGCTCGGGCAGATTTACTATCGCGCCCTGACAGTATACTTAACGGCCAATTCAGACTTCAGTGACGCTCGCAAGGCCATTGTCCAGTCCGCAACCGATCTCTATGGCGAAGGCAGTGCAGAAGAAGCCGCAGCAAATGCCGCGTTTGACGCAGTCGGAATCTATTAATTCACTCAATTGGCCGAAAGAAAACCATTTGTGCAATTACTCAGACGAAAAGTATTTTAATAGATCGTGCTGCAAAAACAGATACAACAGTTAAAAGTGTGGCGCAACATATTTTAACAAAGGCAACTATCCTATGGTAGTTGCCTTTCAAAGTATACGAAAAAAAGTTCACGTAATTGTTGATAAGTTTGAAAAAAACTCAAATAAAATGAATGCGTAGTATGGTATTATTTTTTCTGCAGGCATACAGCAAATAGAAATAAGATTAATATCCACTTTTCAAATCCTCACGTACCTCACTTATATAATTTCCTTCATAAAAACCAATATAATTTCCTTATTAAATTATTCAAACTTTCCGGAATACCTCTTTGTTGGCTCCTCGTAACTTCTGTTAAAACCGTCTCGTATCCTTTCATCATCTTTCAGCAATCATTTCAATTTTTTTTACAATGAAAGGGGTGGTCAGCAATGTAAACTTTTAATCAGGTGTTCTAATCATAGGTGTTTCAGTTTTAAAGTTGAAGGAGGAATTATAATGGGTCATGATATTTCCGGGTTCAATAAAGCAAGGGAAGAAATTGCCTATGCCCGTTTTAGCATGGGAAATCGAAATGCCATCCTGCTGTACGGTTTACTTGATGCATATCAGTTCTATGCAGGCGTTAGTGGATCAGGCAGAAGTTCAATCTTCTCGGCCAAACAATTTGAAAAGGCTTTGAATGAATATAAGAAAATATTTAAAACTGAATCCCTGTCTGAAAGGGATTGCGTATCCTTGGATCAAAAACAAATCCTGATTTTCATCCAAAACTGTCTGGCAACAGCACAAACAGAAGAAAAAGTAGAAGTGTATTTTGGCTAGTATGTTCTGCAATGCTTGTTATGCTTTCAATGCTCCTCCGTCTCAATAGCAGTCTAGAAAATATCTCCGCTCAAATTACTTACATCCACAAAATATCAATTCATTAATCAACCTGTTTACTTTACCCGAATTCCTAAAACATGGCTTTGTATAGCGGGGCGCATGAATGTAAAAAGACGTACCTTCAGGCAGGCTCTTAATAGCGACCCCCTTTTCTTCCTATGGATAGGAAAGAAGAGTGAGCCTCATTTGAGTCGATCCAAGACTCTATTTAAAAAACGCCAAACCTCCTGTTCCACACTGATCAAATAGACTGTCTGACCCAGGCTTTTTTCTGAGATGGCATTTTGGAATGTCTGCCGGATGTTCTTTTTATATGCTTCACATGGGGGCTTCTGCATCTGATCACCGTATTGGTCAGTCATTTCCTGTCTTGTTAGGTAATGGTCTAATTGCATGTTCTCCCTGTGCATCATTACTAGCAAGATGAAAAAAAGACTACGAAAAGCCAAATGAATAGAAGTTTTCCTAACCTAAAAGAAGCTGTAAAAATATCACCAAAATTCACTAAAAATTAACTAAATATTCTATCTTTGGTGTAATAATCCTGAATTGTGGAGAGTCCAACATGAGAGGGGGGAGTAGGCAAAATATCGGTGAGCAGGTGATTGCGGTAGAGGACTGTGCCAGAGAAACAGAAGCAGAGGGTACGTCCCCCTGCTTCTAATCTCTTCTAATACTGACGGGATACAGGTATGGTGTGTCTGGTTCTTTTGTTTCTTCCCATTTGGATACTTTTATGACGGGCAAGGGGTTGCCCATGTAGGCACCGCTTTGGATTATGCCTTCGATTTTGATCCATGTGTCTTTTTCGATTTTGGCTGCGTCCGGGAATTCTGAGAGGAATCCGATGATGCTGGCATCTGCTATGCAATGGGTGACGAGGAATCGTGAGACGACGAGCTGATTTTCGGTGAAGCCATCTTCTTTATAAACAAAGCCGTACAGGTTCACTTTTCTTCCCTGGAATTTATTAATATTTGAACTGATTTCATCGTAGTAACTTGAATAGATGCTGTCATTGAAGACGATCGTGGAGCCTTCCTCTAATTCTTTCATCATCCTGTTATATTCTTCTTCTGTTTGTTCATTTTCGTACCCGGTTGCGGTTTCGGTGCCTTCTGGTATGGCAGTGTCTTGGCCGGATGCCTGGCCAGGATCATCTTTTACCGTTTCTTCTTCACTTGCAGTAGGGCTTGCCTTCTTTTCTCCGCCGCTTTTACTTGAGCCTGCAATCGACAGCATGGCCCCTTTTTTATCTGCAATCGATGAGTCCAGAATCTTTGCAGGTAGCATAAATCCTGTTAGCAAAGGCAGGATGATGATGGAGTACGACAGCAGTTTTTTTAATGTAAAAGGGGTGGTGCCATGGTCATGAAGATGATCATGTGAGCAGCAATCATCGTGGCCGCATGTGTCTTCATTGCCTGAACCTCGTATCGTCCATATCCTGGTGATCTGAATGAAAAATAACAATAAGAACAGAAAAGCTGCCGCCTGGCTAAGGAGTATATATTTCGGGTTGATGAACAGATAGATGTCACCTGTAAAATGCATCATATAGAGCATGGCGGAAAACCCTAGCAAAATTAACGCTCTGGCGGCCTGCTGTGCATGGAATTGCATGATTACACCTCCTAAAGCATGCTGCTGAATAGCATCAGAGTGGTAAATACAGTTGCTGCGACAAGCGCAAGAACGGTCATGACAAACTTAAAGCGGAATACGCTCAGCATCATCAGCGTGTTTTTCAAATCGATCATCGGCCCGAAGACCAAGAACCCAAGTATCGAGGTGGAAGGGAAAATGCTGCTGAACGATGCACCGATGAAGGCATCTGCTTCCGAACAAAGGGATAGGAAATAGGCTAGTCCCATCATGACAGCAAGGGAAGACGCGGTGCCGCTGCCAATCTCCAATAAGGTTTTTGCAGGCATATAGGTTTGTACCAATGCGGCAAGGAAGGCGCCTGCGATTAAATACTTTGCCATATCGAAAAATTCGTCAATCGAATGCTGAAGCATCGCCCAAAATTTCTCCAGGAATGACTGTTTTTTTGCATGGGAGTGATTGGCAATTGAAATCGATGATTTAAACTGTGTGCCTTTAAAGAGGGCACCAACCATCAAAGCTACAAGAATCGCAATAACGAAGCCGAATCCCATACGAAGGGCGGCTATTTTAAAATCATTGCCAAATGCCATATATGTAGACGCGATGACAATCGGGTTGATGAGCGGGCCAGTCAGCATGAAGCCAATGGCTGCTGCGACTGGAACCCCCTTGCCAACGAGCCTGCGGATAATGGGCACAATGCCGCATTCGCATGCCGGAAAAAGAGCGCCAACACTGCAGCTCATGATAACTGCCAAGTATTTGTTTTTAGGAATCCATTTGCTTATATGGTCCTCTGTAACGAAAATCTGGATCATTCCTGCAATAAGGACACCAATCAGCACGAATGGGAACGCCTCTATTAAAATGCTCAAAAAAATCGTATTCAAGTTTAATAGGGATGGGGGGAGTTCGATTTTATCCTGAAAACCTGTACCAAGACTTAGAAGCCATATCAATGCAAGGATGACAGCGAATCCTGTGAGATCAAGAATATTCGACCGGATCAGACGAGTCATATTACCTCCTGAAAGTTTTATATTTGCTAGAGTATATAATTTTTAGTAATAAAATATGCTAGCTTTATGGAAAATAGTAGAACCGATAAGGAGATTAATTTAACACTTTCTCTAACGTATTTATGTTTTTTCGCATCAGGCTAAAATAATCCTCATCATTCTTCATGTCTTCGGCTGTGATTGACTCCAGGTTGTAAAGTGTTACGGCCTCCGCTCCAATTTCACTCTTAATCATTTCCGCTACCCGCGATGATACATTTTGCTCAAATGCAATGTATTTAAGCTTATGTTCTTTTGCTTCTTCAATGAGTAGGGACAATTCTCTTTGGGAAGGCTCCTCTGTTGGGGAAAGTCCATGAACTGCAATCTGATTGATTCCATACCGATTGGCCCAGTAGCCATAGGCTTCATGGGCAACAAGCAGATGATTCGTTGCAGCATTCCCGGTCACTTCCTTAAACTCCTTGTCTAGTTCCTTAAGCTCTAGTTCTAGTTGGGTGAAATTCTTTTTGAATTCCTCTTCCTTTTCTGGCATCAGCTTGATCAGGGAATCTTTAATATTGGAAGCAAGTTTTATAGACAAGATTGGATCGAGCCAAACATGAGGGTCAATATTTTTGTGTTGTTCATTGTCCTTATGATCTTCGCCGTGATGTTGCTCATCATCGGAATGGGCGGCTTCATCTTCATGGTGTTCATCATCGGGATGGGCAGCATCGTCTTCGTGAGGCTCACCATGTGAGTGATGTTCTCCTTCTTCATGTGTATGATCGGAATCTATCATCTCTACATTTTCTGCAGCTTTCAGGATCAATACTTTTTCATCTTCCAATGCTTGTTGGGCTTTTTCAGCAAATCCTTCGATACCGGCACCTGAATAGATAAATAAATCTGCCTCGGCCAGCTTCATCATATCCTTGGTGGAGGGTTCAAAGCTGTGGGCATCAACATTTGGAGGGAAGATGCTGTTAACGTCTATGTATTCGCCGCCGATTTTTTCAGCAAAGTCCTGAAGAGGGTAGATGGTGGTATAAACAGTAAGTTTGTTAGATTCGGGATTGTTTTCGCTGTTTGTTTCTTTATTGGAGGAGCAGCCTGTCAGTGATACCCCAAGGGATAGAAGCAATCCAAGTGATAAATTAGAAAATTTCATAGTGATCTCCTTTTATTCTTTTTCAAATCGAAACGATTACGATTTAAAGTGTAAAACAGAATAATGAATTTGTAAATGATTTTAGGAATCATTACGATTTATTTTTGTAATTGAATTTAATGTGTAAGATTTTTTGAGTAAAAATATTTATTTGACAAGTTTTAACGAATGGGGTTAATATACGTTTTAAATCGTAATGATTACGATTAATGAATGATCACAACACTTTTTTCTCTCAGAAGGGCCCTCTGATGGAAAAAGAAAATTGAGGTGCAGCATGAACAAAAAGATTCCTGTAACAGTATTGAGCGGATACCTTGGTTCCGGAAAAACAACATTATTAAATCACATATTGAACAATCGTGAGAATAAAAAAATCGCTGTCATTGTCAATGATATGAGCGAGGTGAATATTGATGCTGCATTAATCAAGCAGGGTGGCTTTTCAAAAACAGAGGAGAAGCTGGTCGAGCTTCAGAATGGCTGTATTTGCTGTACGTTAAGAGAGGATCTTGTCATTGAAGTGGAGCGGCTGGCAAAGGCTGGTGATATTGATTATATCGTGATTGAGTCTTCCGGTATTTCAGAACCGATTCCTGTCGCACAGACATTTACATATGTAGATGAGGAGCTGGGGATTAATTTAGGAGAATGGTGCAAGCTCGATACAATGGTCACAGTCGTTGATGCAAATAGATTCTGGCATGATTTTTCTTCTGGTGAAAGCCTTCTGGACAGGAAGCAGGGAACTGATGAGCATGATACTCGTGAGGTAGTGGATTTATTGATCGACCAAATTGAGTTTGCCAATGTCATTGTCTTGAACAAAAAGGACCTCGTTGATGGAGAAGTTCTATCAGAACTGAAGGCGATGCTGCAGAAGCTGAATCCAGGAGCGAGAGTTATTGAATCCAGTCATTCTAAGGTTAACCTTCAGGAAGTTCTTGATACAGGTCGATTTGACTTTGAAGAGGCAAGCCAGGGAGCGGGCTGGATCAAAGAATTAAACGAGGAACACATTCCGGAAACCGAAGAGTATGGCATTTCTTCATTTGTTTACCGAAGAAAGCGTCCGTTTCATCCTGAGCGATGGATGACGTGGCTTGAGTATTGGCCGGAGGAAATCGTCAGGGCAAAAGGCTTCTTTTGGCTGGCGACACGAAATGATACGGCCGGATTATTATCACAGGCTGGACCATCCATCATGCTGCAGGCTGCAGGGAATTGGGTTGCGGCCTATCCAGAAAGTGAAATAAACGAGATTCTAAGCGAAGAGCCGGAATTGAAAACAAAATGGGACAGTGAATTTGGAGACCGAATGACAGAGCTTGTCATGATTGGTGTGGAAATGGACATTGATGAGATTGCAGCTTCCCTGGACGAATGTCTGTTAACGGAGGAAGAAATGCCAATGAATTGGGCCGATTTTCCCGACCCATTGCCGCCATTTACTGAACCATTAGAAAATGCAATTTGATTTATACTTTGAGGAATTACGGGGGTAATCATAATGAGAGTCAATATAACACTAGCATGCACAGAAACTGGAGACCGAAACTACATTACAACCAAGAACAAACGGAATAATCCAGATCGAATCGAACTAATGAAATACAGCCCGCGGCTGAAAAAGAAGACCCTTCATAGAGAGACCAAATAAGAGAGGTGGAAGCATGGGGACGTTTCTCATGCTTCCTTTTTCATTTAAGAGGAGTTTGATCTTTTGAGCTTGAAAAAAGAAGCAGAAGGTACGTCCCCCTGCTCCCAGCAAAAGAAGCAAAGGGTACGTCCCCGTGCTCCCAATGAAATTCATGTATATACATAGGGGTTCCTTCATATATATGGTGGTGGAATTATGGGAAAAGGGGTGGGCGAATGGCTAATCCGATTGTGGCGAGGTCGTTGGATGAAATTGCTTTTTGGTCAAGGATCATGAAGGAGCATGCTTTATTTTTGAGCTTGGGATTTACGTATGAACAGAAACAGCTGATTGCTGAGGCGCAGCAGTTCATTACGGTTTTTGAACGAATCGAGGAGAAGCTTGCCAGGTTTTCGGTGAATTCTGATATACGGCAGGTTCAAGCTTTTAACACTGAGGTCTATCAGGCGGCAGCTGCTATTTGGAGCTATAAAAGGAAGGTGCTGGGGTTAACGCTGCGCTGTGAAATCCGGCATAATAACTTTCCTTTGTTAGTTGACCATATCAGCAGGGAGGCGGCTTATTTTGCCAATCGACTGAAAGATCTTAATGAAGGGAAGCTGGCACCGGAGCCTGATACTATTATTGAAGAAAATGTATTCTTCTTAAGAATCATGGCTGACCACGCAAAATTCATCGGCCATCTGTTGGATCCATCGGAAAGAAAGCTTGTTGAACAGGCGAGGGAATTCAGCCACGATTTTGATCAGCTTGTTTTCCAGGCTGTGGATCTGGATTCGATGAGGCCGCAATCAGAAACCGTGCCGTTATTGGATCAATTCCTGGACCAAAACAGAGTTTCCGTTGCCTCGCTCAGGGATTTCAAGAAGACGGCCAGGGAATTAATTGAAGCCTGCCGGATAAAAAGCAATATTCATCCTCTTTTAGCTGATCATACATTCAGGGAAGCTGAACGATTCCTGGAAATTATCGATTTATTTGAGGCCAACCTGAAAGGGCAAAAGCTTCAAGGTTAAAATTGGATAGGGTAAATTCTGCTTTTAAGAGGATCGGCCATAAATATATTGAACTAATGCATTTAAGCCCGAAACTATAATTTCGGGTTTTTTATTTGCATTCTAAATTAATAACTGAATATTTGGATAGTTAAAACTTTTTGTTAATTCATGTTTATGTATTGTAAAATCTTCTTTTTGCATCTATAATACACGAAACGAGGACAGTTGTATTTTTGCAGAGGACAAAATTACCAGTATATATAGTGCCTCTATAAAACAACGAAACTGAAAAATGGACAAACTATTGGGGGAGACGGCTATGAGTAATTTACTGAAGAAGTGGAATCAAATAAGCCTGGTGAAACAAATCATTGCAGGTTTGGTAATTGGTATTATCCTTGCTTTAGCAATTCCGGAAGTGGCTAAACCGGTTGTGATTTTTGGAACATTATTTGTAGGTGCTTTAAAAGCCGTGGCTCCTGTATTAGTGCTGCTGCTGGTCATGTCGGCCATTGCCCAGCACAAACGCGGTCATAAAACCAATATGAAAACAATTGTTACTCTCTATCTTTTCGGCACTTTTGCAGCCGGGCTTATTGCGGTCATCGCAAGCTTCATGTTCCCGGTCAGCCTTAAACTTACAGCCGGTGCAGAAGGACTGACGCCTCCTGGCGGTGTGGTCGAAGTGCTTAAAACATTATTGCTTAACATCGTTGATAACCCAGTTAACGCTATCATAAATGCAAATTATATCGGTATTTTAGCCTGGGCGGTGCTGCTTGGCCTGGCTTTGAAGAATTCATCTGATTCAACTAAAACAGTGATTGGGAATTTATCTGATGCAATGTCCAAAATTGTTACATGGGTGATTAAATTCGCTCCGCTTGGCATCATGGGCCTTGTTTTTGAATCAATCACTGCAAATGGTCTTGATTCCTTGCTTGGCTATGGGAAATTGATCGGCATTCTGATTGGCTGCATGCTAATTGTTGCTTTTGTGGTCAATCCACTGATTGTGTTCACTCTGATCAGACAAAATCCTTATCCGCTTGTCTTTAAATGTGTGAAAGAAAGTGGAATTACAGCATTCTTCACGCGCAGCTCAGCTTCAAATATCCCTGTAAACTTAAAAATTTGTGAGGACTTAGGTCTGAATAAAGATGCCTATTCTGTTTCCATTCCATTAGGCGCGACAATTAACATGGCCGGAGCTGCTGTGACCATTTCAGTTATGACACTAGCAGCTGTCCATACACTAGGAATCCAAGTGGATATCCCTACTGCCATCCTCTTAAGCGTCGTTGCCGCAATCAGTGCATGCGGTGCATCTGGAGTAGCTGGCGGATCACTATTGTTGATTCCACTTGCAAGCAGCCTGTTCGGAATTCCGAATGACGTTGCCATGCAAGTCGTCGCTGTCGGCTTCATCATCGGTGTGTTACAGGACTCCTTCGAAACAGCCCTGAACTCATCAACAGACGTTCTATTCACAGCCGCAGCCGAATTCAAGAATTGGCGTAAAGAAGGCAAGAAGATCGAAGTCAAGAAAGCAGCTTAATATCGCGGGGAAGCACGGGGACGTACCCGTTGCTTCCCTTTTTTTTAGGCGTTCCTCTTTACAAGATTTAAAGAGCGTTACGGATCTCCATAGAGTAACAGATTAGTAATGGGTAAGAATGAAGAGCAGCGGTGTTTTTCGAGGGAGAAGCAATTTCAGCTTTCTGCGAGTATAGCTGAACAGTGGAGAAGCAGGAGAAGCGTCCCCGTGCTTCCGCTTTTTTCGATTGGGAGGAGCGGGAATTCGAAAGGGTTCTTGCTTGATAGGCATGGACCATGAAACTTCCTAGGGGTTAAATCAAAATACAAAGGGTGATAGTGGAGGAATAAATGAGATACTGGACAAAAAAAGCAGTAAACCTGGAACATATCCAACTCCCCTGCAAAAAATATAACATGGAAAGATTCCAGATCATTTTTCCATGAGGCATCATGAGTGATTTCTGCCTGCCTATTATTCCAGCATGTAAGATGCATGGTTAACTTTTAAAATAAACAAAGAATAAAGAGCCTTTTCCTTTTAGATCAGGCTCTTTTTATCTACTTTTTTAACTGTATTGACCTTACCTTTTGATGCATTTCCTCAGGCCACCATGCCCCGCAATCATCAGACACAATACAGGCAGCACATTTCTCGAGATCATACACCTTCATTCCAGTGATGGGCGGGGAATAGAGATGGAGTGTAACGAGCCCCTGTTCATCGGCTGCCTGCATTTTATGAACGCCCTTTTTTGGTGCGTAAAAGAATTTTCCCTTTGGGTAATGCTCCTTGAACAATTCCTTGGGTAAGATATTTCCCTTGACCTCGTAGACTGAATTAATCGATGTTCCATTAAGAACCTGAATCCAGCCCTCGGAATCGCCGTGATCATGTGGAGCACATTCTAAATCAGACCAATTCATCACTAGCAGCTCGACATCTTCACTTTTATACAGAAGTTTACGATAATAGGGCTTATTTTTGGGCGATTGGAGTATCGGCTCTATATTAGCGAGCAAAAGATTCAGGTTGATTAATGCTTCCTTCATCTCGGATTTTGAAGGATTTTTAAGCGAATCTAACAACTGTTTTGCCTTAGGATTCAAAGTCATGAAACTTTCCTCCTTCTTATGCAATTCATCTGGCTGAAAGGTCAGTGTCTTTTTTCCATGAATCGTTTCAGTATGGGCATTAGGCTTTCGTTGACGATGATTACCCCTATAATAATTATGATTCCGCCAAGCGCACTTATGAGGATTAATTTTTCCTGTAAAAGAAAAATTGCAGCAATCAGTGTGGCGATTGGCTCAAGGTACAAGAACATTGAAACTTTTGAGGCATCAAGCACTTCAAGGGCTTTCCCCCAATACCAATATCCGATTCCTGATACAAAGATCGCGAGGAACAACAAATGTGCCCACTCTGCCGGGGTCAGCAAGGAAACGGATTCCCAGCCTCTGCTTCGGATGATGAATGGAGTGGTCAGCAGGAAACCAATCAAGCTCATATAAAATGTCACGACCAGCGCAGGATAGGGGATTCGCAGCTTTTTTAAAAGGATGGAATAGACAGCCCAGTTCAGCGTGCTCAGGAGCATGAGGAGAAAGCCAATGCTCATAGTGAACTCAAAGGAATGTCCAACTCGAGATGTTGTGATGATCATGACGCCAGTAATCGCTATTATCATCCCGATGGTCTTCGGCAGGTTCATTTTCTCATGCAAAAATAAGACAGATAGAATGACGGTGAAGATGGGGGAGAAAGAAATCAGCCACCCGGCAGAGGATGCATTGATGGTTAACAATGCTGTTGCCTGAAGAATTTGATGCACGAAAACTCCCAGAATGCCGAGGACGATTAAATGAGGGACGTATTGGATAGAAATTCGCAGCCTACTGCGATTGATTAAAAGAATCATCAATAAAAAGAAAGCCCCCAGGCCGAATCGCAGCACCATTATAGAATAAGGGTCGAGTTTTACGAGCAAAGCTTTCGTCGAAACAAAAGAAACACCCCAAAAACTAATCGATAATAAGGCGTAAAATGAAGCGGTAAGCTTGGTACGGAACGGGATCATAGGCTGAGAAATCCTTTCGGCGAAATTCTTTTTATCATCATATGCTTGTCCCGAAATAAGATGAAAGGTTTGTACGGAAGATTGTGGATTGCTATCAAACAAAAGTTTTGGAGTCAGGAAACCTTTTGTCGAATTTAGAATATAAATATAGAAAGAAAATGGAGTGATAAACATGAGGAATTCACGTATTCAGAGAAAAATCTTGATGTATTCCTTGATCTGTCGGAAGATAGGGATTTTAAATGAGGAGGAATACAATCGAATCATCGGTAAATCATTTTATAATTAAATGAACCAAAGCCAGGTATTGATGTGATAAAAACAGCCTGATCCACATTTGGATAAGGCTGTTTTGCTGGCTGTTATACAAACCCACTGATTCTGTTGCATGGACTTATGATTTGCTGCCCCTTCTTTAAGGGTGGAAAGTGCATCGGGTTCTACCCCATGAAGAAGCACAAGAAGCGTCCCCGTGCTTCCGCCTTTCATCATGGAAAAGGAAGCACAAGAAGCGTCCCCGTGCTTCCGCCTTTCATCATGAAAAAGAAGCACAAGAAGCGTCCCCGTGCTTCCGCCGTTCATCCTGAAAAAGAAGCACAAGAAGCGTCCCCGTGCTTCCGCCGTTCATCATGAAAAAGAAGCACAAGAAACTTCCCCGCGCTTCCACTTTTCATCATGAAAAAGAAGCACAGGGTACGTCCCTGTGCTTCAGAAGAAGCGTCCCTGTGCTTCCGCATGTTACATGCTGGCTGTCTGTGATTCTGTCTGTTGGATTCGCTGTTTTTTGGATTTCCGGAAGTGCAGCAGTTCGTAGATGACTGGGATGACGATAAGTGTTAGGAGGGTGGCTACTGCCAGCCCGCCGATTACTACGACTGCAAGGCTTTGAGATACTAGGTTGCCTGTTTCTGCTTTTTTATAGAGCAGCGGCACCATCGCGGAGATGGTTGCGACTGCGGTCATGAATATTGGTCTCATCCTTGTGGCGGCGGCTTCGACGAGCGCATCGCGAAGGATCATTGTTTCTTCGTTTTGTTTTACTCGGTCTAAAAGGACGATGGCGTTTGTCACAACGATTCCGATGAGCATCAACGCGCCAAGCAAGGCTGTGATATCAACAGGGATTCTGCTGATCAGCAGGCCGAGGATGGCTCCGATCGCCGCAAGCGGCAAGGAGAATAAAATGGCGATTGGTGCGCGCATCGATTTGAATGTGATGACCATAATCAAGAATACAAGTCCGATGGAAACGGCCATTGTAATGTACAAGTCAGTGAAATCATCCATTTGCTGTGCATTTGCACCGCCGACAAGTGCTTCAACACCATCCGCAAATTCAAGACCCTTATCGCCAGGTGTCCCGATTACCACTTTGTTGATGGCGGCAGCGACCTCGGATAGATTTCTCGGATCGACTGTCGCTGTGACACGGATATATGTGTCTCCGTCCTTATGGAATCTGCTTGTCGCTTCCTCGCTTTTTTCAAGGCTTGCAAGGTCTGAAGCAAGCGCTGGTCCAGCAGCTGTCATGACTGGAATGTTTTCGAGATCTGCTGGTGATTCAGGATCCACGATTGGTTCCATGAATACAGCTGTTTCTTTTCCATCAAGAGTGATCGTGCCTGCAGGCAGGCGGTTCAGCATACCTGCCAGCTGTCCGGCCAGTTCACCGGCGTTTGCCTTGGCAGGATCTACCTTTAAAGTGTAGACGGTCTTCTTAGCTTCCTGATTGGTTGAAACCTTTTCAACATGCTTGATGTCCTGGATTTCTTCTTTGATTTTTGCTGCTGCGCTTTCAATGTCCTCGATCTTTTCACCGACAACATCGATCGTTACCTCTGTACCGCCGCCCCCAATTAGAGATGCAGCTACGACGGAGAAGCCTGAATCAGGATATTTCTCTTTTTGCGTTTCGATTTTCTTGACGATTTTATCCATGTCATCTTTATTCTTCGGGATGACCATGAACGAGCCGGTAGTTGGCGAGCGGACTTCACCGAACTTTGCTTGTTCTTCAGAGTTGCCAAGCTGTGTAAAAACATCCTTTACCTCGCTCAGCCCCAAAATATACTCTTCCAGTTTAAGTGTATTTTCTTTTACTTCTTCCAAAGGAGTGTCATTTGGATAATTCAGGTTGACGGATACAAGATCCTTTGTTGAATTGTCTACCGCGCCTTTAGGCATGACTGCATAAGTTCCGATGGATCCGGAAAATAAAAGGAATGACAGCAGGAGGATAACCCATTTGTGATTGAGCGACCATTTCACAAAGCCGGTGAACCGTTTTGAAGGGTTATGCTCATGCAATTTTGTATTTTTCAAAAGGCCTGCACTCATCAGGGGCACGACTGTAAGGGCCACTAAAAGCGATGTCAGCAGGGAATACGTTAGCGTCAATGCGAACGGCAGAAGGAAATCCTGGAGTCCGCCGCTGACAAGCCCGATTGGTAAAAATACCGCAACGGTTGTAAGCGTTGACGCTGTAATCGCCGGGCCAACCTCTTTCGTCGCATTTAGGATCAATTCCACAGAGAACTTTTCTTTTTGCAGCTTCCTGAAAATATTTTCGATGACCACAATACTGTCATCGACCAATCGGCCGACGGCAACGGCCACTCCGCCCAGTGTCAGGATATTGAGAGTGACGCCTGAACGGGCTAAAAGGAATAAAGTCAGTGCCAGCGATAAAGGAATTGAGATAATCGTGATGATGGTTGAACGGATATTCCTTAGGAAGACCATAATGACAATCGTTGCAAACAGTGCACCGAGAAGGACTTCCTTCATCATCGAGCTGACGGATGACTTCACCATATCGGCAGTGGCAATGACCACTTCTGCATGGGCATCAAGATATTTTTTATTGATTTCTTTTGCTGTTTCTCTAAGCTCTTTTGTCACCGATACTGCATTGGCGCTGCTTTCCTTCGTGACAATCAGAAGCAGGCCCTCTTCAGCATTGACGCGCATCATGACGCCTTCTGCTTTTTTCGTTTCGATCTTAGCGATATCTTTTAAAATGACCCCAGGAGCTACCGGGAGCTGTTCAAGGTCAGAAATGCCATCAATGGCACCAGAAACCTTGATATTGCTAGCCTTGCCATCGATTGTTTTTTCGCTGATGGCAGCGGAAAGGTTCTTGCCCTGGAGAACGCCCATTACCGCCTGCAGCGGTACCTGCTTTTCAGCAAGGAGGCTGTTATCAACTTTAATAGAAACATAGGAATTGTCTTTGCCGAAGGTCTGGATGTTGCCGACACCATCTATGTCTTTGAATTTAGGGAGTATGTTCTTGGATGCGTACTCGAGATTTTCGGCGGTCGGGCCGTCCTCGAAGGTGATGGCGATATCTGCGATGGGAATCATGGAGGTATTTAGCTGGACAACATTAGGTTTTGAGACATTTTCAGGAAGCTGTACTGTACTTAATAATTCCTGTACTTCCTGTTTTGCTTCTTTCATATTTGTGCCTGATTCAAATAGAACATCGATTTTCGTGTATCCGTCTCCGGTTGTGGAAAAAATATTGCTCTTTCCCTTAACACCTGAAATTGCGGATTCAATCGGTGTTGTGACCTGATTTTCCATTGTTTTGGAATCCGATCCCTGTCCCATGACGACAACCATTACCCGCGGTTCGTCAGCAGACGGGAGGAATTCCATAGGCAAGGTAAAATAGCTTGCCAGGCCAAGGAGCAGGGTCAAAACGGTCACTAATTTGACTGCCGCCTTATTACGGAATGCCCACTTCGTAATTAAATTCATGTAAAACCACCTCATAATAGGAAAAATTGCCTATATAGCAATATTGACTATAACACCTCAGTAGGAAAAATGGAATATATTTCTTAAGGGCTTTTAGAACAGAGAAGCTAAAGTCATTATGAAACTTAGAAAGATTTGTTCGCGGGGGTAAGGGAGTGATACGGAATAAAAGTTAGAAGCAGAAAAGCCGTCTAGCCCCCTGTGTTCACAATGTGTAAAAAGCACTTCGCAATAGAGGTACAGAAATTCGTCGAGAAGATTAGCGATAGTTTTCTGCGGGATTAATTGATTAAAAATAATAAAAGCTTGATGTGCTAGTTGGTTTCTTTGCTTTTTTTAATTACGAAAAAGCCGTCCTCTCTTCCTGAAGTTCTATAATAGAAATTGGGTTATTTAAATAGTAAGCTGGTGTGCTTAGGGGGATGGACATAATGATCACACTTACTATGTTGTTATTGGGTTTATTGGTAGGCTTTATCGGTGCAGGGGGATCGGGTTTCATTATTGCTATTTTGACTGTTGGATTTGGGGTGCCTATCCATACTGCGCTGGGGACGTCGCTGGCGGCAATGGTTTTTACCACTCTCTCAGGGGCTTACAGCCATTATCGGCAGGGGAATATAGATTTGAGGACAGGCCTGACTGTAGGCGTCTTTGGGGCCATGGCTGCTTTTGGGGGTTCGAAAATCGCGGTATGGATTCCCGTTGGGTCCATGCACTGGCTGACTGCGGGCATGCTGTTTTTATCCGCTGTCATGCTGATGGTCCGGCTGTTTATCGTTAATAAAATAGTAGATACGGGAGCAGCAATTCCGCGGAAGGGCATTCAGCTCATACGTTCTGTGTTGGTAGGCGCCATTACGGGGTTATTATCGGGGACATTTGGAATCGGCTCCGCTCCGTTCATACAGCTTGGGCTAATGATCGTTTTGGGTCTTTCCGTGCAAAAATCGGTCGGGACAACGATGCTGGTCATTTTGCCAATTGCTCTGGCTGGCGGGACTGGCTATTATTTTGAAGGATACTTTGATGTCATCCTTTTGGTGCAAGTATTGGCTGGAACAATGGTGGGGTCGTACATTGGAGCGAAATTCACAAACAACGTGCCGCTGCCAGTCTTAAAAAGTGCGATGGTGCTAACGCCGATCATGGCCGGGGCTATCTTGTTAGTTGAGTGAATATATGATATTGAAGACCAGCAGGCAAGAAGATTACCTGCTGGTCTTTTTATTTATATGAAAATTCATCCAATAAATCCGTTTACAAAATCATGCAATCCTGAGATAATAAAATGGAATTTCGGAGGGAGGAAAGTAAGTTTATGGAACCAACATCTAATTGCTGATTATTAATTTTTGAAAATTAATATGAATTTCTATGGAGTGTAAATTCGCCTAATTTGTTTAGGTTTATTTGTTATGCTCTTATGGAATGAGGCAATTAGAAGGTAACTTACTTTACTGAACTCGGAATGATTAGGGCTCTCCAGGCAATTTTTTGGAGACGGCATAGGAACGGACTGTGCTTTTTTAGGCATGGGATTTTCGCCGGCCCAATTTAATCATATTCATGAGCATTCAAGACTGTAAGAAGACACCCTCTTCTTATGGTCTTTTTTATTTTTAAAATTAAATAGTAAAAGAAGTTCTTCTTTGTCCTGTCCATAAAAGCGTAGCTTAAATATGGATGAAAGAAGGAATATATATGTTCGAATTAAAAGTGCATGGCATCAAAAAATATATGGAAGCGACGCTGGTCGTGGAGAATTTTACATTGGAAGCATTTGAGGGCGACAGAATCGGGATCGTTGGTGCAAACGGAAGCGGCAAGAGTACGGTTCTCAAGCTGATTGCGGGCATTGAACCGATGCATTACTACCCAGGCTACCCGCAAACCTCAAGCCCTGGCTACGATGAAGGCTTGATCCACAGGCCGAGAGGGGCAACGTTTGCTTACCTTGAGCAGATCCCGGAATATCCTGAAGGGCTAAAGGTCATCGATGTGCTGAACCTGGCGTTTGAGGAGGTTCACGAAATCGAAAAGCAGATGCGCGAGCTGGAAGTGCAAATGCAGGTTTTGGAGGCTGGAGCTCTTGAAAAAGCGCTGAATAAATACAGCGACCTTGTCCAGCTGTATGAAGTGAAGGGCGGGTACGAACAGGAAGAGAAAATGGGCAGGGTCTGCACGGGCCTCAAGTTCAGCGAGAGCTTTTTAAACAAGGATTTCGATTTGCTGAGCGGCGGGGAGAAGACGACGGTCGGGCTCGGGAAAATCCTGATTCACCAGCCTGACATCCTGCTGCTTGATGAGCCGACCAACCACCTTGATATGGATTCAATTGAGTGGCTCGAGGGCTTTTTGAAAAATTACAAGGGAATTGTGCTGATTGTTTCGCATGACCGCTATTTCCTTGATAACGTCGTGAACAAAATCGTCGAGATCGAGGACATGACGACGATTTCCTACAAGGGGAATTATTCCGCTTTTATCAGCCAAAAAGAAGAGAATATGCGCATTCAATATGAGCATTTCCGCGAGCAGCAGAAAAAGATCAACAGCATGGAGAAGCAGGTCATGAGCCTTCGAGACTGGGCGCTGCGTGCGGATAACAACAAGTTTTTCCGGAGAGCAGCAAGCATCCAGAAGAAGATCGACAAGCTGGACCGCATTGATAAACCAGTATTCGAACGCCGCAATATGAGGCTGAATTTTAACGATGCCGTGCGTTCCGGGAACGAAACAATCAAGGCGGTCGGGCTGTCGAAGCGTTATGAAGACAAGGTGATCCTTGATGACGCCGATTTGATGATCCATTATGGCGAAAGGGTCGGGCTGGTTGGGCCTAACGGCAGCGGGAAGACGACGTTCTTGAAGCTGCTGCTGGGAGAAGAACAGCCGGATGCAGGTGTTGTCGAGCTGGGCGCGAATGTAATGGCCGCCTATCTGCCGCAGAAGATTGTTTTTGCCAATGAAGAGCTGACCGTGCTTGAATGCTTCCGTGAGGACATCTCGATCGTTGAAGGGAAAGCGCGGGAATATCTGGCGAAGTTCATGTTTTATAAAAAAAGCGTCTTCAAGAAGGTGAAGTTCTTATCAGGAGGCGAGCGCATCAGACTGAAGCTGGCGATGCTGATGTTCCAGGATATCAATCTGCTGATCCTCGACGAGCCGACGAACCACCTTGATATCGATTCCATCGAAACGCTTGAAGCCGCGCTTGATGAGTTCAAAGGGACGATTTTCTTTATCTCTCACGACCGTTATTTTATCAATAAGATCGGAGAAAGAGTCATCGCGCTTGAGGATTTTGGATTCAAAAGCTATGCCGGGAATTATGATTTTTACCGAAGCGAGAGGGCTGCGGTTGCTGAGGTTAAAGAAGAAGAGCTCCCTGTAAAAGCAAAGCAGGAGCGGGTGCGGGTCAGGCAGGCGGATGCAGAATCGGAGAAGGCGAAGGTGCTGGAGGAGATCGAGCGTCTTGAAAAAGAAATCGTCGTCGTGGATCTGGCGATGGCGGCACATTCTGATTATGAGCAGCTAAACGAACTTTATGGAAAAAAACAAGACCTGGCCTTGGCATTGGATTCCGCGATGGAAGTGTGGATGGGCTATGAGGAATAAGGTGAATGAGATGCGTTTTGGACCTGAGCCAACGAAGAAGTATGCGAAAATTGATTACAATGGCGTTTGTTTCATTAAAAATTTGATTACGAAGCCGAATATTTTTGTCGGCGATTACAGCTATTGCCACAGTGAAAAAGATGCTGAGAAGTTTGAAGAGAATGTGCTTTATAATTACATCTACAACACAGATAAGCTGGTCATTGGCAAGTTCTGTTCAATTGCCTCTGGCGTAAAGTTTTTGATGAATAGCGGAAATCATCGTGTAGATGCTTTTACCACTTACCCGTTTCCGATTTTTGGGCAGAGGTGGGACGATGAAATCCCTGAGGCTGATTACTGGGAGCAAAGAGGCGACATCGTGGTCGGGAATGATGTTTGGATTGGGATTGAGGCGCTGATCATGGCCGGCGTGACGATTGGGGACGGCGCCATCATTGGCGCTCGCTCCGTTGTGACGAAGGATGTCCCGCCTTATACGATTGTTGCCGGGAGCCCGGCCCGTGTCATTAAGCAGCGATTTCCGGATGAGGTAGTTGAGAAGCTATTAATGCTGCGGTGGTGGGATTGGGAGATTGAGAAGGTTACCGAAGAGATTCCTGCTTTGCTGAGCGGGGATCTGGGTGAATTGGAAAAGCTGATTTATGAAGATAAAGTGCGCTCCTCCTAGTGGGGGAGCATTTTTATGTTTTTATGGGTTTGAATTGGGAAATGGTAAGAGAAACAAGGAAAGCAGGTGGTGGAATGAGTGTTTTAACCGTCGATGGCAGGAAGGATAGAGGCAAACTCTTTAAGGAATTATTGATTCCTGTTGTGGGTGGAATGGTAACAGGGATGGTCGCATCAAAGAATGCGAAGGAAATCTACAGCCGACTGAAGAAGCCAGATTATGCGCCGCCCTCCTGGGTCTTCCCCGTCGTGTGGACTGGCCTTTACGCATCGATGGGATTAGCGAATTACCGGGTTTCGCTGAAAAAGAAACCAACCACTGCTGCGAATGCCCTTTATGATATCCAGCTTGGATTGAACTTCCTCTGGTCCTTCTTGTTTTTTAGGTGGGGACTGAGGGGCACCGCCTTTGCCGAAATCGCGCTGCTGCTGGGGATGATCACGCTGACCACTTACCAATATTACCAGAAGGACAAGGTCGCGGGCAGTCTGATGATTCCTTATGTAGCGTGGGTTGGGTTTGCGATGAAGCTTAATTATGATTTTTGGAGGTTTAACCGCTAGGGGTAAAACGTAGAGGGTTTGCGGAGTATTGGAAAGGGCCCCATAACAATTAGAGCGGAAGGAAGCAACCGCTGAATTGAAATGTGCCCTCAATGCAAAACCAAAGGTAAAACCGCGGGTGAAGTGTTATTGAGCATGGACCTCATTGCACTTCGATTGTAGAAATCGTTGTTTAAATGCAATGAGGAAGGCTCTCGATACAGTTCGACTGAAAAAATCGTGGTTGAACTGCAATGAGAAGGACTCTCGATACAGTTCGACTGTAAAAATCATTGTTGAACTGCAATGAGGAGGACTCTCAATACAGTTCGACTGTAAAAAACATTGTTGAACTGCAATGAGGAAGGCTCTCGATACAGTTCGACTGTAAAAAACATTGTTGAACTGCAATGAGGAGGACTCTCGATACAGTTCGACTGTAAAAAACATGGTTGAACTGCAATGAGGAAGGCTCTCGATACAGTTCGACTGTAAAAATCATTGTTGAACTGCAATGAGGGAGGCTCTCGATAGTCAAGTCCTGATTACTGTGTAAAATAAATGGCAAGTGTTTTCTACCTGAACCTTTTCATTTTTTTTTGCGAAACTTCCATGGATTTTTTTCTTCATCTCCAGGGAGGGATGTCAAATGGTTTTCAATTTGACATGCCTC